>JAYURE010000110.1:0-19038 GCA_043756345.1 Deinococcales bacterium
CATGACCATTTGAAATCGTTGAATGTTGGCACGATGATCTGGCATGACGTGGCGCTGGCCGAATCGTACCGTGAAAAAATCTTGCCCGCACTGCCCAAGGACATCATCATGACCAACTGGCATTACGAGGCGAACAGCGATTACCCGAGTTTGCGCATCGCCAGGGATGCAGGTTTTCAGGTGATCGGTGCGAGTTGGTTCGCCACCGGCAATCCCGAAGCGATGGCTCGAGCGGTGCAAAAAGAAAACGTGTCAGGCGCATTGCAAACCCGTTGGACCGGTTATTTTGGCAACTCGAGCATGTTTGATGGGCAGGCGCAACAGGGCATCGCGTACTTTTCGGCGGGCGATGCGTTTTGGAATCCAAGCGCGACGCAACCTCCAGCACCAGATGCCAGCAAACCAAGCGATCCTCTGAACGGCTCGAGCGTGCCGCTGACACGTGGAACGGTGGTCGCTGCTGGACCGGTGCCGCTCGAACTCGCTGCGCGTTACCGTGATGCGTACCAGCCTGGGCCGTTCAAAGCGCAAGCGGGCAGCCTCGTGGACCTCTCGAGTTTGGTGACGCGCCAACTGGCCGACAGTGACGAAACGCAATGGATTCAAAAAGGTCCAACGATTGACCTCTCGAGCTTGAAACCTGGCGTGCAACGCCTCGGTGCGTACCAGTTCAATGTTTCTGGCGCGGTCATGCTCAAAGGGGCGCGGCCTGCCGCGAGTGAATTGCCCGCGAACGTCACGCTCGAGATTGGCGCGAAAGTTGCTGGGATCGCCTTCTTGCACACCTGCGGTTGGAGCAGCACGATCAGCACGCCACGCACGAAAATTGGCGCGTACACGATCACCTACGACGACAATACGCTCGTCACGATTTCCCTCGAGTACGGTCGCAACATCACCGCCTGGACGGACCTGGTGGCCCGCAGCGTGATTCAAGATCCGGTCTGGCGTGGCAAAACCAAAGAGGATTTGGAAGTTGGTTTGAACGTGCTGCCGTGGAAGAATCCGAATCCTGGAAAAGTTGTGAAACAGATTCAACTCGTCAGTGACGGCTTGCAATCGAACCCAACTTTAATCGGTTTGACGCTGCTCGAATGAAAAAATGCTCGAGCCAATGTTGACTCGAGCATTGTCGTGATTGGATTTGTTCAGACGCGCTTGGCGATCAGGTCAGAGAGTGCTTTCAGGTTCTCTTGTCCGCGTCCAGTTTTGAATGGATTAAACGCCTTACCGTTCAGCATCGCTTCCATCTGAACGCGACGGTCGCCGCCCTGTCCGCCTGCACCCGCTGGACGGTTGCCGCCCTGTCCGCCGCCTGTTCCACCAACGCCCGGAAGCCGCACGCCACCGTTGTTGCCAGCGCCATTTGCAGCGGCCCGTTTGCGGCGTTCCTCCTGCTGCTTGAGGCGAGTGTCATCCATCCATGTCACCTGCTTATCGGTCAGGATCTTGTCCTCGATGTTCGTCAAGATTTTGGTCGCGTCCACCGGTTTCAAATCCGCCCTCGAGCCCAAATCCTTCAAAATTGGTACGAGTTTTTTGGCTTGGTCTTTCGTGATCGCCATGGTTTTTTCTTTGTCCATGTCCGCCAGCAAATTGACCGTGCTGACCAGATCAAAAACGGGTTGGTATTTTTTGAATGCCGCCTGCATTTTCGGATCGGCATTGCGACCGAAACCGCCACCGCCTCCGCCTGGATTTCCGCCCGGTGCTGGATCACCCTGCGCGAACGAATTTCCGAGCAGCAAGCTCGAGAGAATGGCGATCATGGTCAGAATTTTTTTCATAAGAACCTCCAGAAAGTTCGAGCCGAAGTGATTTGTTTTCACTTTCCACTTTGCACTTTTAACTTGTCTTATTCGTAACGAAGTGATTCGACTGGATCGAGTTTTGCCGCCTGTGACGCCGGGTAGTACCCGAAGAAAATCCCAACCGCCGCCGAGAATCCGAACGCCAGCAACACACTCGAGATGCTGACAACCGGCGTGATTTGAATCGCTCCGCCAGCACCAAACGCGAGTGCCAAACCGATCAGGATTCCAATGATCCCACCACCGACGGACAGCACGAATGCCTCGACCAAAAATTGCAACAGGATGTCTCGAGGTTTCGCGCCCAATGCCTTGCGAATGCCAATTTCTCGGGTTCGTTCGGTCACGGATACGAGCATGATGTTCATGATGCCGATACCACCGACCAACAAACTGATGCCCGCCACGCCACCCAGAAACAACGTCAGGATTGTCGTGATCTGGTTGACGCTCGAGAGTGCATCCGCCTGGTTTGAAACGTTGAAATCGTAATCCGCCGGGTCTTCTTTCTTGTGTCGTGCCGCCAGCAAATCCGTGATTTTATTCTGTGTGTCTTTCAAAATGTTTTTGTCTCGAGCCTGCACCGAAACACTCTGCACGCTCGGTTGACCGTTCGAGGCATCTTGTCTGCCGAGGCGTTGCTGAAAGGTACTTAACGGCACGAAAATGTTCGCGTTCGGATTGCCGAAACCCGAGTTGCCTTTGTCGGGTAGCACGCCCAGAATCGTGAAGCTGACACCATTGATTTTGAATTTCTGACCAATCGGATCGCTGTTCGGAAACAAATCGGTTTTGATCTGATAGCCGACCACCGCGACACGCTTGCGTCCTTTGACATCCTCAAGGGTGAACCACGAGCCGCTTGCGGCGCTCGAGTTCCGCACCACCGCGTAATCGGGCCAAGTACCAATCACGGTGCCACTCATGTTGATGCCGCCCGCTTTGGCCTGCGTGTTCGTTTGAATCGTTGGGGCCACACCGACAATGTCTGTGCCGAGGTCACGGATCGCTTCGACATCGCGCAAGGTGATCGTCTGTTCTCGAGATTGGCGGATCAAACCAGGAGGTCCGCCGCGCCCACCGGCACCGCTGCCGACCGTCAGCAAATTGGTGCCCAGTCCCTCGAGTTGTTTGGTGATCCCGCTCGTTGCACCCGTGCCGAGGCTGGTCAAGGCGATCACCGCCGCCACACCAATGATCACGCCGAGCGCCGTCAGAATGCTGCGCGTTTTGTTGGCCAGAATTGCCCGCCATGCGATTTGTATGGTTTGCAAAAAGTTCAGGCCACCCGTCAGGCTCGAGCGTTTTGGGATTCGGGCTGATTCGAGTTCGCCAGTCGTCTCGAGTTCGCGCACCAGGCTCATGGTGTCCTCGGGACGTAACTGGATGGACTCAGAGCGGACACGGCATTCCCGGCGCTCTCACCCACAGGAATGGCCCGCAATGGATTTGGGTTCTCACGGTCAGACTCGAGCAGGCCGTCGCGCAAACGCACAATGCGTTTGCAATGCTGACCAATTTCTGGTTCGTGCGTGACGATGATCACCGTGCTGCCCTCATCGTTCAATTCCTGAAACAAGGCCATGATTTCAACACTGGTTCTCGAGTCGAGATTTCCTGTGGGTTCATCTGCCAGCAAAATCGCTGGACTCATCGTCAGGGCTCGAGCCACCGCCACACGTTGTTTTTGACCACCAGAAATTTGACTCGGCAGGTTGCGCCACTTGTCGGCAATACCCACTTTCTCGAGCATGTTCATGGCACGTTCACGGCGTTCCTTGGCGGGCCAACCGGCGTAGGTCAGTGGCACCTCGACGTTCTCGAGCAGGTTTTGCCGCGATAGCAAATGAAACGCCTGGAAGACAAATCCGATTTCGAGGTTGCGACTCTCGGCGCGTTCGTTCTCGTTCAAATCCGAAACGTCACGGCCTCGCAATTGATACGTGCCGCTCGAGGGCCGATCCAACAACCCAATAATCTGCATCAAGGTCGTCTTGCCCGAACCGCTTGGTCCCATCAGTGCGACCATTTCGCCAGTGTGAATCTCGAGGTCCACACCCTTCAATGCCTGGAAATCCAATTCACCCATCGCGTAGGTTTTCGTGATCGCCTCGAGCCTAAGAATTGCGGGTCTCAGGATTGCGGGCATGGTTTCACGCGCCTCTCGAGGGTCGTTGCATGGGTTCCATTTGCGGTTCTGGCGAGGGCGAATATGGAGTTGTCTTGACCCAAGTCATGCACCTTTCGGGCAGGGTCGCTCACCCCTACAACATTTGCGTAGGGGCGAACTCCATGTTCGCCCGTCGAAGCGAGGATCAATTCAACCCGCATCATCAGTTCCCACCCGTTGTGGTCGTCGCGTTCGAGCCTCGAGTCGGCAAGACCACCGTTTGTCCTCGCTCGAGGCCGCTGGTGATGACGATGTTCGTGCCGTCGTCTGGGCCGGTGCGAACTCGAGTGCGTTCTTGGGTGATGCCGTCTTTGTCGAGCAATTGCACGTAGGCGCGGTTGCGCACGGTTTCAACGGCGCGTTTGGAAACCGTGATTGCGTTGTCGATTTGTTGCGAGATGATTTCCGCTTCGGCGCTCATGCCGGGTCGCAAAACGCGGTCTGGATTCTCGAGGCGCACGCGCACATAGAAGACCGCGATGTTGGAAACGACCGTGGCTTTCGGGCTGATACGCGAAACCTTGCCTTTGAAATTCCCGTCTGGCAGCGCGTCGAGGGTCACATCGGCGGGTTGTCCGACTTTGACTTTACCGATTTCGGTTTCGTCCACTTGCACCGGAAGTTCAACCACGGAATCGTCAATGATCGTGAACAGTGCACCGGAAACTGGACTGCCAATTTGTGCGGTGACGCTCGAGATCACGCCGTTGACGGGTGCGTAAATCTTGGTTTTGCTGGCGTCTGATTGCGCGTTCTTCAAACTGATCTGTGCCTGTTCGACCGCGAGTTGCGAGTTGCGCAGGTCTTGCGTGTCCGAATTCGCTTTGATGCCGACCGAATTTTGTGCCGTCTCGAGGCCGATCCGGGCACTGGTCAGGTTCGATTGGGCTTTTTGCAGGTTGCTCGAGGCGGTTGTGACATCGTTGCTGCTCGCGCCGCCTGCTGTGAACAGGTTTTTGGTGTTCGTCAAATTCGTGCTCGCGTTTGTGACCTCGAGCGTGGCGTTGTCGAAGCTGGCTTTGGCCTGCGCGAGTTGCTGATTTTGGCTGCCTCGAGAGTTTGCTTGTCCAGCGCGTTGAGACTCGAGTTGAGCCTGTGCTTTGGCGAGCGCCAGTTGTGCGTTTTCGACGTTGCGGTTGAAGCTCTCCCGTCCGAGTGTAGCCGCCAATTCGCCGCGAGTGACGCGCTGTCCCTCTTTGGGCAACGTGGCCACGGTCCCATTGACCTCAGCCTTCACATCCAGTGTTTGGCCCGCCTCGAGCGTGCCTGGTCCGGTGACGCTGACACGAAATTGGCCTTGGCTGGCGACTGCCGTCTCAAGTTTGCTGGCTGTGTCCGCGCTGGTGGTGCTCGAGGGTGCCTTGATCACGCCGCTGGCCGCCAGCCCACCACCGATGACCGGAATGAGCAGCAAGGCCCACCACGGGCCGATGCGTCTGCGTTTGCGACTGCTGGTCATGTGGGCTCCTCTGCAATTCCCTCTGGCATCCTGCACGCCTGAACTTTGGCACGAACCGTTTGCGTATCAAACGAAAATCGTGTGAAGACCCAGTGAATCAACCCGGTGAATCTCGGCTCGAGGTGATAAATGCAGTTTACGCGCTTCACGACCCAATGAAGTCGCAGCCACTTGAGAGAATGTGAGCAGAGCGCGTAGACTGAACCGTGGACGTTTATGGACATTACGCGGCAACCCGGCTGCTGCTCGAGCATGACCTCCGAGATGCCACTCCCCCCGGAACTGGTGAGAACAAATCTGCTATCGCGGTCGCCACCGCGATCCGTTGTCATGCGGGTCTGGATTTGATCACCGGCATGCCGATCCTGATTTACCTGCTGCCCGAAGCGGTGCAGATGCACGAGATTTACAGCGAGTACTTGCCTGCACTGCTCGAGACTGGCACGCGAGGCGAAACCACGTATGTCGTCATGGCGAGCGCCCCCGGTTACGTGCAGTTGCGCCCCACGCTGACCGAAACCCGTCTGCATTGGTTTTCCCGCTCAAGCGCCCGAGCCATTCTTGACGCGCACATCGCGGGCGTCTCGCACGGTGCGCTAAGCCCATCGCACGTCTTTGCGCAGGGGGATCATTTGTTCGTCGCGGGCTTTGGCTTGCCTTGGGCCGAGACCGCCAGCGTCTACCGAGCCCCGGAAGGTGCGGGCGAATTCCCGGCGGATATTTACGCCTGGGCGCGAACCGTGCAACATTACGGCAGTGGCGATCCGAGCGCGGCGTTGCCTGGTGATTTCGGCAAGCTGATCGGGCATTGCCTGCATGACGATCCGCGTGAACGACCCACCGCCGGTGAACTTGTTATGGCGCTCGAGCAAGTCCTGTCCGGCGCGAGCCCATGGTCGCCACCGGCCCGCACTCAACCTGAAACACCGATGCCTGAAACATCGACGCCTGAGGCAAGCAAGCTCGAGCCTGCCAGCGTCGCACTGTTGAATCCGGCACCGGTTAATTCTGGCCCGGTCAATCTACAACAGGACGAAGAACCGCTTGATGTCGAACTCGAGGCGGATCTCGAGACGGACGACGCCAATGAAATGATGGCGGACGAACCCGAACTGATCGCCGAAACGCACACGCCAAACCTCGAGCCTGCCGCGCAAGTTCTCGAGGCTGAATCATCGGTTGCTCATCGGGCCGAACAGATCAGCAACGGTCCGATCACCCGTTCGCTCGAGACGATCACCACCAAAGAAATTCCACCGCTCAAAACGCCGGACATCGTTCCTGAACCACGTCTGAATCTCAGCAAACCGGCGCTCGAGATCATCGAGGGTGATGCGCTGCCGATTGACATTGATGCGCTCGAGGCTCCACCACATCCGCTTGTTGAGGCCGTCGGGCTCGAGGCGGACGAACCGGACGTGCCAATCATCGTGCGTGGCGCGAACAACGAACCGATTCGCATCGGTTTTGACGCGAACAACGACAGCAGCGGTTTGGTCAAACCCCCGATGCGTTTTTCCTGGGTTGGCGTGCTTGCCGGACTGATCGGTGTTGGGGCGCTCGGGTGGTTGGTGGTGGCCCTGGTCGGAGCCATGACTTCTGGCCTGAATGCCAGACCCACAAACGTCACCAATAAACCTACAGTCACCGCACCGAACACCTCGAGCCCGAACACCTCGAGTAACAAACCACCAACCGTGACCACGCCAACAGCAAACAACAACGAATTGCTGGTCAATTTCAAACTCGAACCAGAAAACGGCAAACGTGGTCGTTTGGTCGTGCTCGAGGCTCCGGCTGGAGCGGCGTTGCAATCCGGTGATCCGCTCGCCACGGTTCCAGGTCCAGTCTTGTTCCCGGTCGCAGGCACGTACCGCTTGCAGGTTGTGCTGGACGGATACAATCCTGCCGAGACGGTCTTGAAATTACCGACTACGAACAGCACGGTCATCTTGCGCTTGCAGTAAATTCTCGAATCAATTTAGTACGCAAAAGCTCGAGCAGATAACGGCTCGAGCTTTGTTTTGATATGGGTTCATTGGCGCGTTTGAACGTCTGCCGCGTCACGCATCGCATCGCCAGCGAAATTAAAGGCCAGCACCGCCAGCACGATCATCAAGCCCGGCCAGAGCAACCATGGGTACAAATTCAACGTCTCGAATCCTTTGGCATCCTGCAACAGCAAGCCCCACGAGGTCATCGGTTCTTTGACGCCAAGCCCGAGGAACGAAAGCGCACTCTCGCCAAGGATGTACCCCGGCAACGCTAGTGTCGCGGCGACAATCAAGTATGAGGTCAGGTTCGGAACGATGTGGCGCAAGATGATGCGGAAATCACTGGCACCAATCGCTCGAGCGGCCTGCACGTACTCGAGGTTTCGGGCGGCGAGCACTTGACCACGCACGACTCGGGCGAGCCCGGCCCAGCCGATCAATGAGAGCACCGCAACGATGCCCAAGTAGACAAAACTCGAGGGCCAATTCGCCGGGATGATGAACGCAAGCGCCAGCAGCAATGGCAAGCGCGGAAACGACAAGAGCACCTCGACCAAGCGTTGAATTGCCGTGTCGATCCAACCACCGAAAAAGCCCGAGATGCCACCCATGACAATGCCAATCGAAAACGAAATGATGATCCCGATAATGCCGACCGTCAGTGAAACCTGCGATCCAACCAGCATCCTCGAGAGCAGGCAGCGACCGAATTTATCCGTGCCGAGTGGGAAAAACGAACCGCTGGCGATTCCGTACAAATGCAGGTCCGCGTTGAAGCCCAAAAAGTTGTATTGCTCACCTCGAGTGAACAGGCGCAATGGTTGCGGATCTTTTTTGTCCTCGAGATACTTTTTGACATACGTCACGGGGTCACGCTCGAATTTCATCGGGTAAACGAACGGGCCACGAAATTGACCCTCGTGAAACCAGTGAATGCCTTGCGGTGGTTGAAACGGTGATTCAGTGTGTTGCGTCGTGATGTCGTATGGGCTCAGAAATCCGGCGAACAGAGCAATCGCGTATAACGCTCCAAGAATCCACAAGCCGATCACGCCGACACGGTTTTTGCGGAACCTGCGCCACGCGAGTTGCCACGGTGTGAGTGGTTTCGAGGCTCGAGCTTCTGGAGTTATCATGATGGCGTTACTCATAACGAATCCTTGGATCGACTCGAGCGAGCACGATATCGGCCAGTAGATTTCCAACCATCAACAGCAAGCTCGAGATCAGCAAAATGGTCATGACGACGTATTGATCTTTCTCGAACAAGGCTTTGAGAAGAAGCGGCCCAATCGTCGGCAAGTTGAGCACAATGCTCGAGATGATCGTGCCATTGATGATTTCGGGCAGAGAAAGCCCAGCGATGCTGACAAGTGGATTAATCGCGTTGCGCACGGCGTGCCGGTAAATCACGATGCGTTCCGCCAAACCTTTTGCTCGAGCGGTTCGCACGTAATCCTGATTTAAAACATCCAACATGCTCGAGCGCATCTGTCGCATCAAGGCTGCAACGTGCGGCACACCAATCACCAGAATCGGTTGCCACAGGTGATTGAGCAAATCTGCGAATCTCGCCCAACTCCACGGTGCGTCGATGAATTCGTTGCTGAACAAACCACCAACATTCGTGCCGCCCAAATTCAGAATCAAGGCCATCAACAACAATGCGATCAAAAAGTCAGGCGTGCTCACACCGATGTAACCCAAAAAACTGGCTACCGCATCGGTTAAAGAATTCTTGCGTGTGGCGACCAGCACCCCGAGCGGAATCGCCACAATCCACGAGAAGATAAATGTCACCAGCGAAACGAGAACCGTCCAACCGATCAACTCACCAATCTGACTGGTGACACTGCGACCCGACAAAAACGAGAATCCAAAATCGCCTCGAGTGACAATCCCACGAATCCAATTGCCGTACTGCTCGAGCGGAGATTTGTCCAACCCAAATTGAACTTTGATGCTCTCGACCGTTTCACGCGAAAACCTTGGGTCCTCGAGATACGAATCCAGTGCGCTGCCGGGTTGAATTTGAATCACGAAAAACGAAATGAACGACACCAACAAAATGGTGGGCAGGATTCCAAGGACTCGTTTGAGGATGAAGTTAAACATTTTCGATTCTTTGTTTGTGGATGTTTTCGTTGACCAAATTTTACGTGTTGTAGGGGCGAGGCATGCCTCGCCCCTACGGGAAAATCATTTCATTGTATGCTCGAGATCTCGAGCTTGATCTGCTACTTGTTAAAAATGATCTGGTTCGTGACGTAGCCCGGAATCGGTCCGAGGTTGTACACAAAGTTGCCAATCTTGTTGCTGACGGCGGCGATGTTCGCAGCTTTGGCAATCATGATCACCGGCAGGTACTTGGCGTTCAAGGTTTGCCATTCGTCGTACAACGCACCACGTTGGCCTTGGTCGGTAGATTTGGAGGCGGCATCAAAGATCGCGTAAATGCGCTTCTCCCAGCTTTTCATGACCGCGAAGTTCGCGGGGCCACCGGGGGTGCTGGCGCGGGTTTTCGAGTGCCAGTAGTACAGGTCGCCGCCGGGTTGCCAGATGGGTTTACGCAAGTCTGGGTCGGGTTGGTTGCCGAAACCATAAATGGTCGCCTCGAAATCGCCAGCGTTGGCTTTGGAAAACACCAGGCTGTTCTGCAACGGTTGCAGGTTGGCTTTCAGACCGATGGCTTTGAGGTCATTCTGGATGATCGTGCCAATCGGAACGCCGGAGAAAAAGGCGTTGTCGGTTGGCGTCATCAACGAGAATTCGATGTTGCGTCCACCGGCGAAGTTGCGCACGCCGTCATTATCCGTGTCCTTCAATCCGAGCGCATCGAGTCCAGCGTTCGCGCTGGCGAGGTTGTAATCACCGAGGTACTTGGTGGTGTCAAAGTAAAAGCTCGAGACGGGCGCGACTGGCGTTCCGGGCAGGGTTGCCAAACCGTTGAAAACATCTTCGATGATGCGTTTGCGGTTGACGGCGGGTTGCACGGCGGCACGGAATTTGTCGTTGGAAAACAACCGGGCCAAGTCTGGGTCTTTGGCGTCAAAGTTGAAGGCCAGGTGCGACGGGCTGCCGAACAGTGCGAGCGCCCGCAAGACTTTGAAATTCGCGCCGCCGACTTCGGCTTGTTTCAATTCTGGGAATTGCGCACCGGTGATGTTGATCGCATCCAACGTGCCAGATTTGAATTGCGCAATTTTCTGATCGTCAGATTTAACGACCAGGTACTCGAGCTTGTCGAGGTACGGGAGTTTGTTGCCGAACGAATCTTTCTTCCAGTAGTTCTCGTTTTTAGCGAGGGTCACTTTCTGATCGGCCACGTAGCTCGAGAGCTTGAACGGTCCCGTGCCAACGATTTCTTTTAAGTCCGAGGCGGTGCCCCAGGCTCCGTTGATGTCGGCTGGTTTCGCACCGCCCTCAACCGAGAATTTCAAGAGCTTGTGCTTGGGCATCATGAAGACACGCAGTTGTTGCAAGATTGCGCCCGCCGTGGTCGGCAAGGTCATGCGCACCGTGTCTGCATCGATGGCCTCGAATTTGACGCCTTTCGGGAAGGCTCCGGCGCTGTTGCCTTTGGCCTCGGGATTCAAGATGATGTTCTCGAAGGTGAAGACGACATCCGCGCTGGTGAACGGCGTGCCATCGTGCCATTTTACACCGGGACGCAATTGGAAAGTCCAGACTTTTCCGCCATCCGTGACCGTCCAGGATTTCGCCAGGTTCGGTTCCATCTTGTACGTCTCGAGGTTGTATTCGACCAGGCCCTCGAAGACATTGCCAACGACCGTGTAGGCGTTGTTGTCGGTGATGCCGTAGTAATTGAACGATCCCGGAGCTGCGGGAATGCCGAGCGTGTACGACCCGCCCGCTTTGCCGGAAACCAGGCCGAGTTTGGGCATGTTGGTCAGTTTCGGTTCGCCTTTGGGATCGGCGGCCAGTGCGAAACTGGACAGCGCCAAACCGGACAGCAAACTCGAGGCGAGTAGCACGATCTTCGCGTATTTCATGAGTCCTCCTCAGGATTTGAAATGTTCGTTAGCCTACCGCGTTCATGTCTGCCCCGGCAAGGTGGGCTGGATTCGAGTTGCCCTCGATCATGAAGAAAAATCGGATTTTCTCGAGCTTCAAGCGGCTCGAGCCTGATTCTGTAAGCCAAACAGCGAATTGACGGCTCGAGCACAACCTGCGAGTGTGCAGTCATGCCAGAAATTCAGGATGCCTCATTACCAACGATGTATGACTGGGTGAAACGCACCCGCGAAGACGTGTTCGCCTACACCGAATTGCTACCGAACGAAATCTATTTGCGCGAACACCCGGAATTGCTGCACACCAGCATCCGAGACATTCACGCACATGTTGCCCACAGTTACGTCTGGTGGATCGGGCGTTATGGACTTGGCCTCGAGCCGTACCAAGCCCAGATCGACACCCTGCCAGCTAGCGAAGTCGCCACACCCATCGCCCTGCGAGCAACACTCGTGACCTTGCAGCAGGCTGAAACCCTGTCATTGACCAACGTCGCCGCGATGCGGGCCAAATTTCTCGAGGTCGATGCGATCATTGAGCAGGCATTTGAGAAGTTCGACCGATTGGATGAACCGTTCAAGGTGATCCGAACCGGTCGTGATGAACTCATGGTCACGCAACGCTGGTTGTTCATGCGCAATTGGACGCACGAGTTTCATCACAAAGGGCAATTGCTAATGCTGGGACGTGTGCTTGGATATCCGTTACCGGAAGACATGGGCACGGATCTCGTCTTGCCGTGAGGGGCGAAGGTTGAAAGTGAAAAGTTCAAAGTGAAAAGAAACAACCAAATTCAAAAGCCTAATCTCGAGCCTCTCCTTTTCACCTTTCACTTGCTACTTTTCACTCGCTTTTCTTACGGTTCAATCACGTAGACAATCCCGCCCGAATGCTCAATCCAGGCACGCTCGAGGGCGGTTCGAGGGTAAACGGTTCGCACGTTCGCGTCGGCTTTGGCAGCCGGGTCATTGATGATCGGATCACCGGTTTTGGTGAAACCACGCAGCACGACCAGATGCCCTTGACTCGAGACAATGTGCGCTCCGGGCAGTTCGCCCGCTTTCCAACCGATGCTGATGGCGAGCGGCACACCACGTTTGATAAACGCTTCTGCCTGGGTCAGATTCGAGAGGCGATTCACGTGCGCGTTTAATCCCTTGCTGCCCGCGTAGGCGGTGTTGAAAGGCCAGTTGCCGGAACCGTCATACACGCCATCCCAAACACTTTTGGCGGCAACCGGAACCGTGTCGGCCAGGTCGCGCCCAAGTTTGGCGCTCCAATACTCGAGGATCATGGTGGTGCTGGTGGGCGAGCACCAGACTTCGCCACCGTCTGGGTAGATCATTTGGGATCGCATTGGGACATCAAGCTCGAGGCCCCAAGCACTACGGTCTGAGGTCACATTTTGAACCTCGTAATCCGTTTTGGAATCGCTGGTCACGGCCCACAGTCCGTTCAGGGTTGGACTCGAGCCAGCTTTTTTTGATTCGAGTGTGACTCGGATTTGCAGCGCATCGGCCCGTTTGGAAAGCTCGAGCGTGTCGGTGTTGACGCGACCATTGACATCTTTTTTGCTTGGGTACGAGTTGCGGGCGGTGCTGGTCCAACTGGCATACGGGTAATACCGTGACCAGCGTTTGTTGATTCGCGCCCGAACCTCGAGCATCACGCCGGTTCCGGTTGGGGTCAAGGCATTCCATGACACGACCGCCGTATCGAAACTGGCGAGCGGAATGGTTGCCGTCTCGAGCGTGCCGGTGTTCGTGCCCGCTGCAAGTTTGACCTGCGTGCCGATCTGAACATTCACACCTTTGCCCTGCTCGAGCTTGATGCGAGACAGCGTACTGGCTTCGGTTGTCCCGGCAAGAACCATCACGATTACGAATCCAAGCGCAAAACGCATGAAATCCTCGAGTCGTTGCGAAAATTGTTCATGCTCGAGTCTACCAGCGAACCCTGAGAGGCCGTCACGGTTATGCCACTTTCTCAACCATCAGTTTGGAATAACCTAAGGCGTGCCCAATTTCGTTGCGCCCGCCTTCTTGCTCGGACTGCTGTTCGTGCCGGTCGTGCTGTGGTTGCATTTCGTGCGTCGCGCCCAACGCGAACGGCGCGTCAATGCCCTGTGGTTGTGGACGAACGAGGTCAGCGCCTCGCAACGTGCAAGATTCATGCCGAACCTTTTGCTGGCCTTGCAATTGATTGGCATCATCGCCGCCAGCGTCGGTGCGGCAGGCCCCAGGCTCGAGCTTCCAGGCCGTGACTTGGTGATTGTTCTGGATGCGAGCGCGAGCATGACGGCTGCCGACATGGGCTCGAGTGGGCAACCCGTTTCTCGCCTGAGCGTGGCAACCCGAGACGCGGGCGCACTGTTCGGCAATGCCCGAAAAATCCTGATTGTTCGCGCCGGACTGACCGCAAGCGTGCTGGCTGGACCAAGTTCGGATCGGAACGAAATCCGTGCCGGACTCGAGAAAATTCAGGCTGGAGATTCAAGCAGCGATCTCGAGGGCGCACTCCGATTGGCCCGGTCGCTGGCCCCGAATGCGGACCTGCATTTGTTCACCAGCCTCGAGCCACCGAAGAATTTTCGTGGCATGCTGCACACCGTTCGTGGCAACGGCGAGAACACAGGTATCACCGCGTTTGCCTTGCGCGGCACGCAGGCGTTCGTGGCGCTCGAGAGCAACCTGCAAGCGCCACGCAACGCGACCGTGCGCCTCGAGCGGGACGGCGTGATGGTCGCCCGCAACACCGTGCGCGTTCCAGCCGGAGCACGCGCCACCTGGTTGCCCAAAATCAAAGTTGAAGCTGGCGAGTACAAGGCATCGCTTGAGAACACCAGCGATTCAGAACAACTTGATGCGCTCGAGTTGGACGACAACGCCTTCGCCGTGATCGGCGCTGGTCGCGTGCTGGTCGCACCACCACAAGATGATGTCTCGAGGGCCGTCGTCAGCGTACCTGGCGTGCGGGCCGTGACGCAGAGCCTGCCACCAAACTCGAGTGCCGGTTGGGGCGCAATCGTGCTGGTTGGACGTGTGCCAAAACGCTTGCCGCCCGGAAATTACTTGATCTTCGCGCCACCCGAACCGCCGGGTAAATTGTTGGGAAAACTCGAGCCGATCACGACCTGGGATGCCAGTGCGCCCGAATTGCGTTTCGCCTCGCTCGATGGTGTGCAGGCCAGAATCTCGAGTCAGGCCGCACCCGAAATTGCCGATGGTGGCTGGACGGTGCTGGCTCGGGCCGGACAAAAAACATTTATGGCTCGAGGCGAAGGTCCAGGCGTGCGGGCCGTCTACATCGCCTCCGACCCGAGCGATTCGGATTTGCGCCTGCGTCCCGCGTTCCCTGTGATGGTTTTCAACATCCTCTCGAGTTATTTGAACGTGCCCGCCAAAGCGCTCGGCTCGAGGTTGCCCAGCATTGATCCCAGCGTTGAAGTTCGTGCCGTCGAACCCGGATTGTTCGAGGCGAGCAACACGCGATTCGTGGCCAACCTTGCCTCGAGTGAACAAACCCGATTGCCGACCGGAACCTCGAGCGTGACGGTCATCAGCCCGGAAGGACAACCGGTTGAATCAAGCGCGAGCCTGCCTGCGAACACGCCCGCCGCGTGGACGTGGTTGCTGCTGGCCCTTGCATTGATCGCGCTGGGGCTCGAGGCGGTTTTGCGGCGCAGTGATCTTGGCAAAATCAAAACCGTGTTCTCGAGGGTGCGGGCATGAGGCCCATTTGGGTTCCTGGCGAGGGCGAACATGGAGTTCGCCCCTACAATATTTGCGTAGGGGCGAACCCTGTGTTCGCCCTTCCCGCGAGACTGTTCTTGCCTGACATTCGCACGAGGTTCATTCCGTGAACGTCTCGTTCGATCAACCGTGGTTTGCCATCCTCGCCGGATTGATTTTGCTTGCCGCATTGATCCTGTCTCGAGGACGAATCCTGATGGCGTGGATTCCGGCATTGCGCACGCTCGCGCTGGTTTCGCTGGCGTTGGCGGTCGCTGGGTTCGGTCTCGAGCGGCGTGAACCGGGCTTGGTGATCCTGTCCGATGTCAGCGATTCGACCGGTGGCGCGAATGAAGATTTTTCCAGCCTGCGGGCCTTGCAGCAACTCGAGTTCGCGGGGCAGGCGGGCGTGTCTGGCACGGACCGCACGGCGCTCGAACCGTTCGAGACGGATGTTGCGGCGGCGCTCGAGGTGGCTCGGGCGTACAAACCGGCTCGGGTGTTGCTGGTTTCTGATGGCAACGTCACGCGGGGCGAAACGCTCGAGAGTCTGCCTGGAGTGCCAGTGGATGTGCTGCCACTCACACCGAGGGCGAATGCTCGGGTGATCGAAGTGATCGCACCGGGCGAAGTTTCGCCGGGGGCGACGGTGCGGGCCACCGCCGTGATCGAAACCACTGAAGCTGCTCGAGTCCGCGTGCTGCCAAGCTTAAACGGTCGCGCCCTGCCCGTGACGACCCTGCCGATGCAGCCCGGTCGTTCAAGCGTGCCAATCGAATTCACCCTGCAAGAATCTGGCGAGTTTGCGCTCGAGGTGCGGATCGTACCGGATTTTGAGCAACCGATTTTGGACGATTCACGCCGTTTGACGTTGCGTTCGAGCGGCAAGCAACGCATTTTGGTGATCGGCGATCCCGGCGTATCGCGCCTGTTGCGGGCGCAAGGTTTTGAGGTTCGTGACGGCACGCCCGCCGACATCCGCGAGCCGTTCAATCCGCCCGCCGTGGTGATTCGTGGCGCTGCCACCGCGTACAGTCCGGGGCAATCGAAATTGCTCGAGCGTTACGTTTTGGATGGCGGCGGCCTGATGATGACCGGTGGTCCCGGCAGTTTCGGTTTGGGCGGTTGGGCGAGGTCGCCGGTTGAACGCGCCCTGCCGGTCAGGATGGATTTGCGCACCCGAGTCGATGTGCCACTGGTCGCGCTGGTGATGGTGATTGACCGTTCGCTGTCGATGCTCGGAGCGGGCGGTTCGGGCGGCGCGACCAAACTCAGTCTGGCGATTGAAGGTGCGAGCAACGTGATTGAACTGGCGGGCGAACGCGATCAGCTTGGGCTGGTGACATTCTCGGACTCGACCAAATGGGCGTTCAAGCCAGTGCGGGCATCTGAGGCGAACAAGGACCGGATGCTCGAGGCGGCGGGCAAGATTCAATCCGATGGCGGCACGATTCTCGGACCAACCTACCGTGAAGCGATTCAGGCCCTCGAGGATTCCAACGCGGCGATCAAGCACCTGATTTTGTTAACCGATGGGCAACTCGCCGACAACGAAGGTCCCGCCAAAGTCATGCCAGATTTTGCGGGCATCGCAGCGCAAGCCAAAAAATCTGGCATCACCACCTCGAGCATCGCGCTGGGTGGTGACGCGGACGTGGCGCGACTCAAACAAATTGCAAAATTGGGCGGAGGACGGTTTTACGCAGCGCTCGATGCTGACAACCTGCCGCGCATTTTCACCGCCGAGGCATTGACGGCAACACGTACTCTCGTTCGGCTCGAGGGTGTCAAACCCAAAGCGGTCCCGCACCCATTGCTCGCCAGCCGTCCGATCAATTCTGGGCCGATTCCGCGATTGTCCGCGTACATCGCCAGCAGCTTGCAAGAAGGCAGCGAACCGATCTTAGAGGGTCTCGAGCGTGAACCGGTAGTTGCGGTGGCTCGCAAAGGATTGGGACGCAGTGCCGCCGCCACATTTGACCTCAACAAAGCCGACAGCTTCACCCGCTGGCCCGAACTGCCCGCGCTCCTGGGCACGATCACACGTTGGCTCGAGCAACGCCCAGCACCGTACCGCTTGAACATCAGCAGTGATGGAACCCGAGCGGTGGTGGATGCGGTTTCGCAAAACAAATACTTGAACAACGAACGTTTGGAGCTTCGCGTCAACGGACAAAAACTCGAGTTGCCACAAACTGCACCAGGCAGATACGAGGTCGCGCTGCCCAAAGGTGCGAGCGGCAGCGCCGTGCTGGTTCGCAGCGGTGAAGCCGTCAACAAAGCCACGCTCGAGACGCGCAGCCGTGAACTTGAACAAAGCGGTGGGCTCGAGAATTTGCGACGGATTGCGCAGGCGAGCGGTGGCAAAGTGCTCGAGAATCTGGACGGGTACGTGCCGGAATCCCGCGTGACTCGAGCTTCGTTTGCTCCTTGGTTGGCGTTGCTGGCGGCGGTGGCGCTGGTGGCAGAGTTGGCGTTGCGGCGTTGGCGACGGTAAGGGATTTTGGGGTGGCTTAGGCTATTTTGCGCTCTCAAATCAAAGGCCGGTGTGCGATGCTCGAGACATGATTGATGTTGGCCCTCACACGTTGTTGTACTTGGCGAAATCTGGATCTCAATTGTTTGGCACTCACACGCCGCAGAGTGATCTGGATGTCAAAGGAATTTTTCTGCCGAATCTCGAGAGTCTGATTTTACAGACTTCTCCTGGGCAGTTCACGAGCAACACGAACGATTCGGGTAGTGGTTTGAAAAACTCGAGCGGGGATGTGGATATCACGGTTTGGAGCGTTCAGTTCTGGCTCAAGTTACTGATTCGGGGCGACATCAATGCGGTCTCACTCTTGTTTTCGCACACGAACACGAATGCGATTCTTCCAGGCTCGAGCGCGGATTTTGTGACGCGATTGCGTGAACTTGATCCGAGCAAGATTTTGTCCAAAAACCTTTCCGGCATGATGGGTTTCGCGTACTCACAGGCGATCAAGTACACGGATAAGGGCAAGCACGTGCGGGCGCTGGGGGTGGCACTCGAGCATTTGGCAAACGCGAAAGAGGGCTTGGTAGGCGATGTTGCCCCGACCATTCTAGCGACGATTGCAGATTCATCCTTGGCTCGAGAATCCTTGAGCGAACGTGGAATTCTGCAACTCGTGATCCTCGAGAAAGCCTTCGATTACACGGCTCGTGCGAGTTGGGCGATGCAGCCGTTGCAGGCGCTCGAGGCGGGGTACGGCAAGCGGGCGCGAATGGCGGCGGATTCGGGCGTGGATTTCAAGGCGTTCTCGCACAGTTTGCGGGTGCTCGAGGAGATCCGGCAATTGCACACGACGGGCCGGATCGTCTACCCGCACGAACCCGTTTTTGCTGGCGTGATGCGATCCGTGAAACTCGGCGAGTACGGTTATGACGAACTCGTGCCGATGCTGGATGTGAAACTCGAGCAGGCGCGATCCTCGGAAACCTCGAGCATTCTGGAGAGCGAGGTTGATCCGCAGTACGCGCAGGATTTCCTATTGTCACTGTATGACTTTCGAGTATGACTTCTGACACAGGCGGCGAATCAATCCACGGGTAGAATCCATCATGATCGCTGCCACCCTCATTCAAACCACTGTTGACCCGTTGCGCTGGGATTTGACCAGCATTTACTCGAGCCTTTCCGATGTGCGTATCGAAACAGATTTGAAAACCGCGCTGAGCAATGCTCAGGCATTGACTGCGAAATTCAAAACCCAAGTCTCGAGCCTGACGCCAACCGAGGCGCTCGAGATGATCACCGGGCTCGAGGATGTTCAGTACGCCATGCACCGACCATCGTGGTTCGCGGGATTGATGT
>JAYURE010000111.1:0-6108 GCA_043756345.1 Deinococcales bacterium
GTTCGGGCCGACCGGTGCGGGTTGACCAAATAACCCGGCCAGCCATGCCTGGAATGGGCGCAGGCTTGGGATCAGCACGAAGATGCCCCACAGTCCGTAAACCACGCTGGGAATTGCGGCCAGCAATTCGATCAGTGCGGCGACCGGTCCGGCCAACCAGCGCGGCGCGTACTCGGCCACAAACAGGCTCGAGCCGAGTGCGAGCGGCACCGCAACCACCAGTGATCCGAGCGCGGTTAGAAAGGTCCCAGCGATGAACGGCAAGGCTTGAAAACTGTTGTTCGCAGGGTCCCAATTGCTGCCGAAAATAAAGCCCAAACCCTCTTTGGCGAACGCTGGAGCGCCACGCCAGAGCAGCACCGCACAGTAAACAAGCGCGATCAAAAGGACCACGCCAGCCAGACCAACAATGATGTTCTGAAAAATTCGGTCGGCTGACGAAGAACCTGTTTTGCGATTCGCAACTGGCGCGTTCAAAAGAATCTCCTCGAGTGACTTCAAAATAACTTCTTGATTTCTACCATTGATTTTACTGGGTTGATTTGATACTCGCTCGAGGGCCAGCGCGGACTGATCCTCGAGCATCAGGTTGTTGCGAAAAGATTAGAGCGCTTTACCACCGTAATTGATCGAGGCCACAATCTTCTTGGCCTTCTCGAGCGCCGAACCATCAATCTGTGCGTAACCGAGTTGATTGTGAATCTTCTGACCATCACTCAGCATCCATTTCAAGAGGCTGACCACAGTCTTGCCTTGGGCCTCTGTGCGGTTGTTGTACTTCTGGTTCTTGTAGACCAAAATCCAGGTGAAGCCCGAGATCGGATAACCGATATCACTGTTCGTGAAGGTCACTCGAGTATCTGCTGGAAGTGGCTTGCTGTCAGATGCCAAAGCGATCTGTTTCAAATCTCCACCATCAACGAATTTACCGCTAGCGTTGCGCACGAAACCGTACTCGAGTTTGTTGGCTTTGGCGTAAATCGCTTCGACGTAGCCGATGGCCCCTGGCGTCTGCTTGACCAGTCCGGCCACACCCGCGTTTTGTGGCGCACCAATTCCGACCGGCCATTTGACCGTGTTTTGCGGACCTTTGGAAACCGTGTCGCTCCAGGTGCTCGAGACTTTCGAGAGGAAGTCCACAAAGATGCTGGTCGTGCCCGAACCGTCAGAACGGTAGACGGGTTGGATCGCCAGGTCTGGAAGCTTGATCTTTTTGTTCAGGGCCACAATTTGCTTGTCGTTCCACTTGCTGATCTTGCCGAGGTAAATGTCGGCCAGAACCGTTCCGGTGAAGTTCAGGTTCGAGGTCACACCGGTAACGTTGTAGGTTGGTACGACCGCTCCGGCAGCCATCGGCACGTGAACGATGTCACCTTTGGCTTCCTTGAGTTTGTCATCTTTCATGAACGAATCGCTGGCCCCGAAATCCACGGTTTGCGCAATGATCTGATTCTGGCCCGCGCCGGACCCAACCGATTGGTAATTGACTTGCACGCCATTGATCTTGGCGTACTGGGCAAACATTTCCTGATACAGCGGGAACGGGAAGCTGGCTCCGGCTCCGGTCAGGGATTTGGCATCTTGTGCGAAAGCGAAACTTGCGGCTGCGGCCATTCCAACACTGAGCAAGCGAACAACGCTGAGTTTTGTCATGTAGATCCTCCAAAGAGAGTCTTTCAAAGTTTTGTCATGGGACTGTCAAGCCGATTCCTCGAGTTCAGCATCTCGAGCCGTTTATCTCGAGTTCGGTGTCTCGAGTTCAGCATCTCGGGACTGACGGACTACGATCAATCACCCTCAGCCGTCTGAATCGCTGTTGGGTTCAGTGTAGATTCCGATCTCGAGCCTTGCTTGGTACTCCGTAGCATTCTCATTGACAAGCTTCAATCTCGATTCATTGGCTGCGAATCCAGACGCGCATCTCGCCGGGCTCGCGGGCATCCCAGGTGCAGTACGGCACAGCTTTGATTGGCACCGGCTTGAGCGTTGAACGGTCGGTGCGGTAAAGCGAGCCTTCCCATTCGCTCAAGTCTTCGGCCAGCGCCAGACCCGTGAGGATCGTGACACCATCGAGCAATTCAGGCTCGAAATGCGCCTCGAGTTTCGCATCGGCTGGCAACACAATCTGGTGCAGAGGCCGGTCATGATCGACACCCTCGAGACAGTAGAGGATTGGACCGCGCTGTAAGGCCACACAACCCGCGTCGGCACGCACGTTCGGATGGGCGCGAATCCGTTCGACCGGCATCGGCAGTTTGAGGCGAATTTCATCCTCTGCTTGCCAGGTGCGCTCGAGGATTGCAAAACCGTGCTCGAGGATGCCCTCGAGTTTGATGGGCTGACCGTTGAGTGTCAGGCTCGCACCGCGACACCAACCGGGAATTCGCAAACGCAAAACGAACTGTGCCGGTGTCTCGAGTTCGAGCCGAATGCTGATCGCGCCATCCCACGGGTAATCGGTGCGTTGCTGCAATTTTATCGTTTGACCTGCGACCTGAAAGACTGCGCTGCCCTGCACGTACAAGTTGACCGCAATGCTCGAGTCGCGTTGGGCGTAAACGTAACTACCAAACGAGGCCAGCAAGCGCAAGACATTCGGCGGGCAGCATGGACACGAATGCCAGGCCCAACGGTGCATGTCGCCGTTGGACTCGAGCACGTTTTCGTAAAAAAATTGTTCGCCATTCAAGGACACGCCCGCGAGCACGTTGTTGTACAGCGCCCGTTCCATCACGTCGGCGTAACGCGCCTCGCCGGTCAGGGCGACCATGCGTTGCGCCCAAAAGACCAGCGCAATCGCGGCGCACGTTTCGGCGTAGGCGGTGTCGTTCGGCAGGTCGTAATCGACGGTGAAACCCTCGTTGTCTTTCGATGGTCCAAGCCCACCGGTGATATAAAGTCGCTTGCCGGTCAGGTCATCCCAGAGGCGTTCGCAAGCGCCACGCAACTCGAGGTTGTTCAATTCACCTGCAAGATCGGCCATGGCCGCGTAGAGGTACATTGCACGCACGGCATGACCGACGACTTGGGTTTGTTCACGAACGGGTTTGTGTGCCTGCGCGTATTCGTAACTGCCAAAATGATACGTGGCTGGGTTCTCGCCTCGGGCTTGCGCTTCGAGGTCAAAATAGTAGGGTTGCTTGCCGCGTTCATCAACGAAATAACGGACCAACTCGAGGTGGCGCGGGTTGTTCGTCACGCGATGCAACTTAACCAACGCGAGTTCGATTTCCTCGTGCCCAGGATAGCCGTGCTTCTGTCCAGGATTCGGGCCGTAGACGCTAGCGATCAAGTCCACGTAACGTTCGAGCACGGACAAGAGAGTGCGTTTTCCAGTCGCCTCAAAATGTGCGACCGCCGCCTCGATCAAATGCCCAGCGCAGTACAACTCGTGACAGTCGCGCTCGTTCGTCCAACGCTTGCCAGGTTCACGCCCCGTGAAATACGAATTCAAATAGCCATCCGATTGTTGCATCCCGGCAAGCTTGGCAATGACCTGATCCACCAACGCCTCGAGATGCGCATCCGGGTGCGTGGTCAAACTGTAACAGGCCGCCTCGAGCCATTTGGCAACATCCGAATCCCACCACATCACCGGGGTCACAAGACTGTCGGTCGAATTTGGAATCGGCAGCGGACCAGCCGGACGGCTCAGGTCGAGCGCATCGAAAACACCGACGGCACGAAGCTGCTCGTACTGGTAGGCCAGGCCGCGTTTGCGATTGACCTCGAGACGCGGAGCCCAGAAGCGATCCTCGATGCTGACATTCGCCAATGGGATGGGGGTTGGGTTTGGCTCGAGTGAACGCATTGGATCAACTCCTTTTTGCTGGGGATCGATGATATCGAGCTTGTCCGAAGTTTGAAGCCTCAAGACAAGCGTTTCATCAGCGGATGGTCATTGCGAACGTATTCGCACTATGGTCTCCTGTGACTCAAGCAGCATCGATTTTGCTCAATATCCGCGAGTCAAAACTTGGACATCTGTATTTGCCTTGAGTTCAATCGATACCGTCCATCACGAATATTTCGGCCGTTCAAGATTTCAACATACTCACATCTCAAACCACTTGCATAGAAATCACTCACTCCTCAAGTTCAGGTTTAAGCCTGCTTCAGTTGGACCCATCGTTGACCCAGGTGAGCGGATAGCGAATCACCCGGCCAGCAACGGGTGGGAATCCACTCAGGCGACGCAGTTCGGTTAAGGCATCGACAGCAATCGTCTCGAGCGGTGCTTGCAGTGAACGAATGCCAACACGGGCATCGGCCACAAATGGCAATCCATCGACGCTGGCGATCAAGACTTTGGCGCGTTCCGTTGGGCCGCGTGAACTCAGGCCCGCGTGAACGCCAAGCGCGAGCCAATCGTTGGCACAGAACACACCGAGTCGATTGGTTTGTGAAAGCTCGAGCGCCGAACCGACCGTGATGCCGCCCTGATAATTCATTCGCGCTTCAATCACCTCGAGCGGGATTGCAGCTTCATTGGCAGCACTGCGGGCTCCGGCCAATCGCGCTTGCGAAACGGGCAAGTGATTGCGTCCAACGAACGCCAAGCGATCACAACCGGAAGCGATCAGCCATTCGCTGGCAGCCCGTCCAGCACCAAGATCATCGAGTTGCAGCAGGCTGGTGGTTCGATCCGAATTCAGGGCCATGTCCACGAACAATGCCACGGCCGGAGGGTGTCCCTGACCCAATCGCGGCAGCAATTCTGCCGCTGCCAGTCCGAGTGTCAATATCCCGTCCTCGTGGGCTCGAGGTGGGTTGGTGACATCGACCCGTTCGACGGTGCAATGCACGTGATCGTCATGGCAGGCTTGCAGCAGGCGTTCGATCATCAGTGTGAAAAATGGATCATCACCGAGACGCAAGCGGCGGTCCACCCACAGCCCAACGCGACGGATGGTTTGGGTTCGTTCGCTCGCGGCATAGGTGCCGCTTCCCTGGCGGCGTTCGACCACGCCCTCATCGGCGAGTCGAGTCAGGACGCGACGGATGTGTTGCCGTCCCACGCCGTAACGTTCGGAGAGTTCGCGCTCACCGGGCAGTTTCAATCCGGGAATGGTTCGGGCGAGTCGATGGATGGCCTCGTAGGTTTGCTCGGCAGTTGACACAACCAATTGGTATCACTAAGTTACAAGTGGTTCAACCAATTACGCTTCAGATCTTCCGCATTCACGCGCTTCGTGAAGGCCATTCTCGTTGGTAAGCAACCGTCTCTCACGGCATGAATTGCGATCAATCGGGATTTTTCGGCCCACTCGAGCCCGACTTGTTTTATTGCCCAAAATTGGCAAGACCTGAACAGATTGGTTCAGATTGGTTCCGTCAGATAGTACCCTCGAGCACACTCAGATCGAGCACACTCAGATCGAGCACACTCAGCCAGACAGCACCGGATCAGCATTGGAAGTTCACAACCTGAAAGGGGGAACCCTCGAGCGAAAACGCGCACGCCTCGAGACCAATCGCGCAATGTGTTCCACACGACCTCACGCACGGGCACGGCACAGGCCGCAACCCAGCACAAGGAGATTTCGATGCGACGCACAATGATCATCGGTTCACTGCTCACGGCGGGCTTGACCAGCCTGATTGCAACGGCCCAAACGGAAGCCACCAAAGTCGTCTTCTGGGATTTCTTCGGCGGCGGTGACGGCATCCGCATGAAGCAAATCGTGGACGAATACAACGCCTCACAAACCGATATTCAAGTCGAACGCACCACCCTGTCATGGGGCGCACCGTTCTACACCAAAATTCACACCGCCGTGATCGCCGGTGAAACGCCAGATATCATGACCTACCACGTCTCTGCCATGCCTCGAGGTTTAGCGCTCAAGGACTTGCGACCCATCACCGATGCGGAACTCGCCAGTGCTGGCCTCAAAGAATCCGACTTCCAAGCCAACCTGGTCAAGTCGCTCAAAGCCATCGCCAAAGAACAAGCGGGCAGCAGTGCGCTGTACGCGATTCCGCTGGACACGCACACCTCGGTTTTGTACTACAACAAAGTCATCCTCAAGAAAGCAGGATTACTTGGAGCAAACGGTGAACCCACCGGCCTGACCGGTTTGGCAAACTTCACCAAGGCCCTGAAAG
>JAYURE010000112.1:0-2234 GCA_043756345.1 Deinococcales bacterium
CATGCGACCGCATGTATTACATGACGTTCGCCCTGCCCTGCGCCAGAACATCGAATGGGACCAATCCAAAATGAGGCCATTGAAACTTGTCGTTTCCGGTTTCACCTGCTTCAAGGACATTCAAACCATTGATTTCGCCAACCTCGAGTTGTTCGCCATTCTTGGGCAGACTGGTGCCGGCAAGTCGAGTCTGTTGGATGCGATCACCTTCGCGTTGTACGGCGTGACCCCACGTTTGGGTCGTAACGATGTGACGGCGTTGATCGCGCAGGGTGCGACCGGATTGATGGTTTCGCTCGAGTTTGAAGTGGGAACGCAAACCTTTCGTGCGTCACGGATCAAGAGTGGTGCGGCCAAGGAAACGCAGGTGCGTTTTGAACGGCTCGAGGCGAGCGGTTGGGTCACGGCGGTTGAGGGTGTGAAAATCAAGGATACCAGCGCAGCGATTGAGGCTGTGGTCGGATTGGATTTCAAGGGGTTCACTCGAGCGATCCTTTTGCCGCAGGGTGAGTTTGACCGGTTTTTGCGTGGCAATGCCAGCGAACGCCGCGAGTTGTTGAAGGGCCTGACGAATTTGGATCAACTCGAGAAGATGCGGGAGATGGCGAGCGAACGGGCGAAGGGTTTCAAGGCGAAATCGGATGCGATCAAGACGCTGCTCGAGGGTGAGTACGCGGTGGCGACGGCCGAGGCGCTCGAGTTGATCGAGGCGGAGTTGCTGACGCTCGAGGCGGATTTGAAGTCGGCTCAGACCGCGTTGGAATCGAACCGAACGCAACTCGAGGAGGCGCGGGAGGTCACACGGATCGTGCAGGAACTCGAGCGGGCTCGAGCGAATTTGCGCACCTTGACGGCGCAGGCGGGCGATCTCGAGGCGAACCGTGAACGGGCTGGTGCGGCGCGACGGGCGGCGAATGTCGTGCCGCGACTCGAGGCGTTTGAAAGGGCGGAACGGGCGTTGAAGCAGGCAGAATCCGACCTCGAGAAACGCCAAGCTGCGGGTGATTTGGCGCAGAAGAATTTTGATCGTGCCGAGGAATTGCACGATGCGGCGCGAGAGGCCGCCGAAGCCATTCCGAAACTCGAAGCGCGTTTGAATTCGCTGATCGAGGCCCGAGAGCGTCTGAAGCGCCTCCGGGGGCTCGGAGGACGGCTCGGGAATGCCGAAGAGGGATTTGTTTGGAACGAGGATCGCTTCTCGCGGCTCGAAGGATTGCGGGCGCAACTTCCGGTGCTGACCCGGTTCGATGCGGATTTGAAGGATTTGGAACGCGAAGAAAAAACCAGCAGTGAACGACTGCGCAACCTCGAGATCGAGACGGACAAGTTAAGCAAACAACTCGAGGCCTGCAAGAACGAAGGCATCGAGGCGGGCAAAACCGCGAACGCCAGCAAATTGGCGAAGTCGGCGGCAGAAAAAGACAACCGGGTTGCGGCGGCCCTCGCGGGCGTTCAGGTCGGCGATCCATGCCCGATCTGCGGCACGACCTTGAAAAAACTTCCAAACCTCGAGCAGAACAACCTGGCCGAAATCATCGCCATGCAAGAACAGGCCGAGGCGAACCTGCGCGAACTGCGCGACGAGTACGCCCGCATCAAAGCCGAACTCGCCGCGACGAACACGAACCTGAACCGCTCGCGCCAAGAACACGAACGCTTCGCGGAAAAACGCACGCGCCTCGAACATGACCGGGTGAACGTGCTCGAGGTTTTCGCCGCAGAACTTGGGACAACAGAAAATGTCGAAGCGAAATTGAAACAGGCCCGAGGCGACCTGCTGGCTGGACTCGCGTTTGAAGTCAGCACCCTGACCGGTGGGCTCGACCCGGAAGAGGCCGCACGCGAAGCGCAAAGCGAGAAGAAAAACTTGCAAACGAAACTGGACAGCGCCCGCGAAAATTGGACGAACGCCAAAGCCAGCGTGACGCAAAGCAAAGACGCGCTCGAGACGGTAGGCGAAACGAAAACCAACCGCGAATTAGAAACCAAAGAACGCGGCAGCGAACTCGAGCAGGCGTTGACCACGAACAATTTTGCCGAGCCAGCCGATGCACGCCAAGCCAGCCTTAGCGAAACCGAAATCGAACGGCTCGAACAAAGCGGACTCGAACACGCGAAAAAAACCGGTGAACTTCAAGCACGCATCACCAACCTGCTCGAGAATCAACGCGGACGCAGCATCGAAGCCGACCAACTCGAAACCCTCGAGCAACACGTCCGCGAACTTGAACGCC
>JAYURE010000113.1:0-18994 GCA_043756345.1 Deinococcales bacterium
TTGAGGGTTTCAAACTGATCGCGGGTTTCGATACCTTCGGCCACCACGTCCAGTCCGAGTTCTCGGGCCAGATCGATGATCACCTTGACCAACGGGTGCCTACGGTCTTGCGCTTCGAGTTCCTGCACAAACGACCGGTCAATCTTCAGCGAATCGAGTGGCAGGCGTTGCAGGTAACGCAGGCTCGAGTAGCCCGTGCCGAAATCATCGATGGACAAACTCACGCCGAGGTCATGCAGGGCGTTCATGTGCTCAATTGCGCCTTCCAGATCGGTCATCAACACGCCTTCGGTCAACTCGAGTTCCAGAAATTCTGCTTCGAGCCCGGCGTCTTGCAATGCTTGTGCGACCGATTCCACAAAGTCCGGGCGTGAGAATTGCAAGGCGGTGACATTGACGGCGAAACGCAAGGGTTTGAAACCGGCCCGCTGCCATTGCACCGCCTGCTCGCAGACTTGACGCAGCACCCACTGGTCGATGTTGGTGATCAAACCCGTTTCGATGGCCACATGCAGGAATTGATCCGGCATCAGCAATTCCTGATCCGATTGCCAGCGCAAGAGCGCTTCAAGCGCGACAATCTGACCCTCGAGATCGACTTGGGCTTGGTAATGCAGGCGAAATTCGTTGTTCTCGAGCGCTCCACGCAGGCGGCGTTCCAGCACGACCCGTGCTATCCAAGCGGCATTCATGCCCGCCTCGTAACATTGCACGCCATCTTTGCCGAGCGCCTTGGCACGGTACAGGGCAATGTCGGCGTTGCGCAAAAGGGTGCTGGCATCATTGCCATCGCTGGGGGCGGCGGCAATGCCGATGCTGGCGGTCACGAACAACTCGCGGCCCATCAGGGTCAAGGGTTGGCGCAAAACCTCGAGTGCTCGGGCGGCGGTTTTCAGGGCGATGTTCGGGGTGTTGCCCGTCTCGAGGAGCATGGCGAATTCGTCGCCACCCATGCGGGCGATCACATCACCAGGCTCGAGCGCGGTGCCCAGGCGTTCGGCCACGGTTTGCAGCAATTCGTCCCCGGCAGCATGCCCGAGCGTGTCATTGACATGCTTGAAACTGTCGAGGTCAATGAACAGCAAACTCAGGCTGTGACCGTGACGGACCCGCTCGAGGGCGAAACGCAAGGATTCCTCGAAATGCAAACGGTTTGGCAGTCCGGTCAGCGCATCATGTCTGGCTTGATGGTTCAATTTTTCGTGCAAAACCCGTTGTTCAATCGCCACCGAAGCCAGTTGCGAAACGAGCGCCAGCAATTCTGTATCTTCGTGGGTCACAGGTTGAGAGTTGTTGCGAAAGACGCAGGTGTTGGCGACGAAAGCGCCCGAGTTGGAGAACACAGCCTGAGCAATAATCGACTCGATCTGCTCGTTCACAAACAGGCTTTGCTGCTCGAGGATCATTGTTGAAACCTCAATCACCGTGGCCTTGCCCGAATTGACCGTTTGCCTGTAGGCCGCGTAAATCCCGTTGCGACTGTTGTCCATGAAACGCGCAAGGAATTCCGGGTTCAAACTCGGGGCGGCAATCGTCGAGATTTTCTCGTCCGAAACCGCAAAGACCATGCCGCGCCAATCGGGGCGTTGATGCTCGAGCAGTTCGGTTAGGACATTCAGTACAAGGTGTAACGGTTCGCCCAACACCATCAACTCGAGCACGTGCGCCCGGTCCGCCTCGAGTTGTTCGGATTGCTTGCGGGCCGTGATGTCACGCCGGGTTGAAATCCGATGCAAGACCGTGCCGGTTTGATCCCGGACTGGCGCAATCGAGAGTTCGACCCAGAGTTGCGAGCCATCTTTGCGGTACTCGAGGATTTCGGTCACGACCGGCTCGTCACGTTCGAGTTTGTCAATGATCTGTGCTTGGGTGTGCTTGTTGGACTTTTGGCCGTAAAAAATCGACGGGTTCAGGCCAACAATCTCGTCGGTGTCGTAACCGTACAAACTGCTGAAGGCTTGATTGGCAAAAACAATCCTCGAGCGTGAAGGGTTTTCGTCATCGCCCGAAATTTCGGTAATCGTGATCGCATCGTTGGCGTTGACCATCGCCGCCTCGAGCAGCATTCGTGCTTGGGTGCGTTTGAGATCGGTGACATCGAACATCACGCCGCGTTGCTTGGCGGGCTCGCCCGGTTCAATCACGAAGGTGATCACGTCCCGAATCCAAACCTCACGCCCATCGCTGGCGATCATGCGGTACTCGGATTGCACACCAGAATGGTTTTCGCTGATGCTCGAGGCCCGTGCAACGGCCAGATCATGGTCGTCCGGGTGGATGTGATCGCGCCAGAAATTCGGGTTCGCGTACCAAGCCTCCTGCGGATACCCGAGCAGGCGTTCGACAGAACTGCTGATGAAACTCAGGCCGGACTCGAACACCAGCGACTCCCAGATCACACCATCGAGCGAATCGACCAGCGACCGATGGTGCGATTCACTGGTGCGCAATTCCAATTCAACCAACGCCCGATGACCCAACTCCAGTTGTGCCGAAGCATGCAAATACGAATTCTCGAGCGCCAAGGACGCCATGGCCGCAAACTGCTCGAGCACCGTGACCTCACCCGTGGTGATGATCGCTTCGCCCGGCAATCGACCCAAACCGATCATGCCAACCGCTCGACCAGCAACCTTGATCGGAACGCCCAACGCCGAACCGATCACACCTGCCGGAAAACTCGCGGCCCTGCCGGGCCAGGAATCGTAATCCTCGAGCAACAACGGTTGTTCAGACTGCACGACAATCCCGGACATCCCCTCACCCTGGTTGCGCTGCTGCCCCAAATCGAACCGAAACGCGCCACGGGCGGCCTTGCAGACCAGCACTTCACCGCTGGCGTTGAACTCGTACAACCAGCCGTGCTCGGTGCCAATCGCGGCACTCGCCAGGTTCAGGATCGTCTCGAGCAACGCCTCAGGTGTCCCCACAGCTTCGGGGGGAACACTTGTTGACGGTTGCGCTGGAGCCGTGGCGGTAGAAGATTTGATCGTTTGCCTCCAGAATCACCTGTGATTGAAACCGTAGAATCCATCTAGCGCGGACGCAATACGATTGCGGCCTGTATCCTACCGAAATCCTGGTCTGCGCCGCGCCCAAGCGTCACATCGGTCCAGAAATCATTCAAAAAGGCTCGCCAGAAATCCTGGCATGCGAAAATGTCCGGTCGAAAACCTGAACTTCCTCGCTTCGAGCCTCACTTGATGGCATTTGGTTTTGAATAATGTTCTGATTCAATTCTGCCAAAAACAAATTTACGGTGTGAACTCCAAATCCTCCTCGAGCCGTAAACTGAACCCATGACCGCACCAGAAAAAGTTCGCCTGACCTGTCCGCTTGACTGCCCAGACGCTTGCAGCCTGCTCGTCACGCTCGAGAATGGTCGCGCCGTCAAAGTTGAGGGCGATCCGATCCACCCAACCACGCAAGGTTTCGCGTGCAGCAAAACCTACAAGTATCCGATGCGGGCGTATCACGATGAACGCCCAAAATTTCCGCTCAAACGGGTAGGGGAGAAGGGTACGGGGCAATGGGCTCGAGTCAGTTGGGATGAGGCGTTGGACGAGATTGCCTCGAAATTGAAAACGATTCTCGAGACGCACGGACCGGAATCGATTCTGCGTTACAACTACGCCGGAACGATGGGCGCGATTCAGAACGCGCATCCTCACACCTTCTTTCGGGCGCTTGGGGCCATCGAACTCGAGGAGACGATTTGTGCCAGCGCCGGTGGTGAGGGTTGGGCCGCGACCTACGGTGCGCCAAGGTTTTCGGTTGACCCTGAAGATGTTCCCAACGCGAAACTGATTTTGTTGTGGGGCATCAACAGCCTCGCCACGAACAGCCATTTGACCCCATTCTTGAAAAAAGCTCGAGCCAATGGTGCGAGGATCGTTCACATCGATCCATATGAAAGCAAGACGAGTTTGTTCGCCGATGAACACATTCGTATTCGTCCCGGAACCGATGCGGCGCTCGCGCTGGCGATGGCGAACATCATCATCTCGAGGAATTTGCACGACAAAGATTTTCTCGAACGAACCAGCAATGGATTTGAGCCTTACGCGAAAGCTGCGAGCGAATGGACGCTCGAGCGAACATCAGCTTTGACTGGAATCTCGAGCGAAGTGATCGAACGATTGGCGCTCGAGTATGGCAACACGACTCCGAGTTACATTCGTGTCGGTTATGGTTTGGCCCGCACGGAATCCGGCGCGAACGGTTTGCGTGCTGCTGTCACTCTGCCCGCACTGACCGGACAATGGCAGCACGTCGGCGGAGGCGCGGCCCTCAGCAGCAGCGGTGCGTTTGCATTGAATCGCTCGAGGTTGGGCGGTGCGCATTTGGTCAAACCGAGCACGCGACGTGTGAACATGGTGCAACTCGCCAGCGCACTCGAGCCGAAAGAAAAGATTCACGCAATGTTTGTTTACAACTGCAATCCTGCTGTGGTCGCGCCAGATTCGACCCGAGTCATTGCTGGCATGAAGCGCGAAGATTTGTTCACGGTGGTGCTCGAGAACGCCATGACCGAATCTGCTGACCTCGCCGATTTTGTGCTGCCCGCCACAACCTTCCTCGAGCATGATGATCTCTACATTTCTTACGGCCATCACTACCTCAGCCTGAACCGAGCGCCGTGCGAACCGTACATGATGAGCAAATCGAATACCGAAATATTTGCCGAACTCGGGAAGCGAATGGGCATCACCGAACCGACGCTGTACTCGAGCAATGACGATTTGATCCGCGAATTGCTCGACACGAATCACCCGTATCTCGAGGGCATCACGCTTGATCGGCTCGAGGCGGAAGGCTATGTTCGTTTGAATTTGCCGAGCCCATACTTGCCCTTCAAAGATGGCACTCCGAATTTTCCTGATGGAAAGATTCGGCTCGATCCGCCTCCGCAGCAACTCGAGTTTGTCGATGACCTGACGCCAGAATTTCCGTTGCGGTTGGTCACGCCTCCCGCGCATCATTTTCTGAACACGACCTATGGCCCGCTCGAGGTGATCCAAGAACTCGAGGGAATCGAACCGCACCTGAAAGTTCACCCGGACGATGCCGCGAAGTTTGGCGTGACAGATGGCGAACTCGCACGGCTTTCCACCCGTCAAGGCACCCTCACCAGAAAGGCTCGAGTCACCGACGCAACCACTCCCGGCGTGATCGTGGTTGAAGGCACCTGGTGGAACGCTCGAGGTCAGGATGGACAGGGGATCAACGCGCTGACCAGTGAACGACTGACCGATTTGGGCGCTGGCAGCACCTTTCACAGCAACCCGGTCAGGCTCGAGCCCGTATCAGATCTCGAGAGGTGACTGAGCTTGAGCAAGAATGATCTGCGAGTCTGAGGCATGCTTCGGTTGGCGTATAAGATTTTTATTTGGGCTCAATTGTTGCCGATTGCTGCCTTTTTGATCACCTGGATTTTTCCTGCCGCCGTACCCCTCGGTTTGGTACTTGGCGTTATCTGGCTGTCTGGTTGGTTGCTCGCCATGATCCTGATTCAAACCTTTGTTTGTCCTCGTTGCAAAAACTTCTTTCACGAAAAACTGATCTATGGCGTTTTGCGCTGGGAAAATCCGTTTACGCCGAGATGCCTGCATTGCCAACTGCCAAAGTGGGCAGAACTTGACACGAAATTGCCATGACTCGAGTAGTTATAGCGCGGGCTGAGTCTATTGAAAATAGCGAGCTGGGCAGGTATTCAAACGGGTTTTTGACCGTGTTTAAAACCTTCATCTTTGCCGGATTGGTCTCACCAAGCGTTAAGATGGGGTGTTCTAAAAGCTCGAGGAGGAGATTATGAAGAAAAGTATTGGTGCAGCATTGCTAGCCCTGACTGTCGCAGGTACGGCAGCGTTGGTCAGTGCCCAAGGGCGCAACAACGTTTTCGTCTACGGCGGCAACTGGTCAGACTTGATTACGCTTGATCCAGGTCAAAGCTACGAATTCTCCGGCGGGTTGATCACGGACAACCTGTACCAAACGCTCGTCAAATTCGAGGGTGAAGACATCTCGACCCTCAAACCGAGCGCCGCAATCAACTGGGGCGTTAAAGATGCGGGCGACTCCTGGAAGGTCAAGTTCAAACTCGGCCTTGCCAAATTTTCCAGCGGTCGCCGCATGACCGCAGCCGATGTGGTCTACACCTTCGACCGTGCGATTGCCCTCAAAGGCAACGGCTCGTTCTTGTTCACCGATGTCGCCAACATCAAAGTTGGCTCAACCAAGGCGCTCGACTCGAGCACCGTTGAAATCACCTTGCCAAAGACGGCCTCACCTGCCGCGTTCCTGAATGTCCTGACCTTCAACATCGGTGGCATTGTGGACAGCGAAGAGGTCAAGAAACACGAAGCGGGCGGCGATTTCGGTAGCGCCTGGTTGAAGACGAACTCGGCAGGGAGCGGTCCTTACCAGTTGAACAAATGGGACCAAGGCAGCCAAGTGATCTTGGACATCAACAAGAACTCAACGATCAAAGGCAAAGTTCAGCGCGTGGTCTTGCGCAACATCGAAGAGGCAAACGCCCAAAAGATCGCGCTCGAGTCCGGCGAGATCGACGTGGCCGAAGACTTGTCACCCGACATGGTCAAAGAGAAGGCCAAAGACGCAAAATTCTCGGTTTACAAGGCCGACACGCTGCGCATTCAGTACCTCGGCATGAACTCCGGTGAAGACGGCATGTTCAAGGATTCTCGAGTCCGTCAAGCCGTGCGGTGGGCTTTGGATCAGGATGCGATGGTCAATGACCTCGCCGGTGGCAACGCCAAGAAAATCCAAACGATCATTCCGTTCGGATTGTTCGGAGCCAACCCAGCCACGCCGTACAAGCTCGATGTTGAGAAGGGCAAAGCACTGATGGCCGCCGCTGGCAAGTCTGCCGGTTTCGAGGTCGAATTCCTCGTGCCGACCGGATCGTGCGCCGCTGGCATCCCCTGCGCTGACCTTGCGACCAAAGTTCAATCTGATTTGGCAAAAATTGGCATTAAAGCCAACATCAAGCAGATCGTTCAGGCCGAATTGCTGAAAATCTACCGCGCTCAAAAAGCACAATTTGTGCTCTTGCAATGGGGTTCGGATTTCCCAGATCCCGACGGCAACGCCACACCATTCGGTGATTTCAACGCCAAGAGCCTCGCCTGGCGCAACCAATGGAAGAACGACGCCTCGAGCAAACTGGTGCAACAGGCCGCACTCGAGAAGAACCCAACCAAGCGTGCCGCCTTGTACAAGCAACTGACCGAGTTGCACTTGCAAGAAGGTTGGGGTGCGATGTTGATGCAGCCGACCGCTCCAATCACGATCTCGAAATCTGTGAGTGGTTATCAGCGCAACGCGCAGGGCCAAGTGCGTTTCGAGAAGATCAGCAAGCAGTAAGGTTCAGCCCGGTCAAGCTCAACTCAGTCAAGCTCAACTCAGTCAATTGTGCAGGAACGATTTCGCTCGAGAGGCATCGCAAGGTGCTTCTCGAGATTTTCAAAAAGAGAATCGATCAACAGTAGAATCTATTTTGGAATGCAAATCATTTTCAACTCGAGCCATTTTTACTCAAATCCGATGACCGTCACCTCAGCGCAGGAGACCTGAAAATACATGCTGAACTATTTTATTCGCCGTCTCGGGTTCGTGATCTTTGTGGCGTGGGGCGTGACGCTGTTCACCTTCCTGATCGCCCAAGTCGTACCCGCCGATCCAGCACTTGCGGCTCTCGGGGATCACGCCACCGACGAAATGATTGCGGCCTTCCGAACCCGCAACGGATTGGATCAACCCGTCTGGGTCCAGTACGGAATGTACGTCTCGAGGTTGGTGCAGGGTGATCTCGGAACCAGCCTGCGCACGGGTCGCAGAATTGTAGATGACCTCGCCGAATTCATGCCCGGAACGCTCGAGCTTTCGATTGCGGGCTTGCTGATCGCCGCGATCCTCGGGATTCCAGCCGGAGTGCTCGCCGCATTGAGGCAGAACAAACTCCCAGATTTGCTGGTGCGATTGCTGTCACTGATTGCCGGTGCAACACCCGTCTACTGGCTGGCGATTCTACTGCTCGAGTACCTGCATAACAAACTCGGTTGGTTGCCCGGACCCGGAAGGCTCGATGCGTACCTGATCGCCCCAACCCGAATCACTGGCATGGTCGGCATCGATGCGATCTTCGCTCGAGATGGCGAGGTCTGGGTCGATGCTTTGCGCCACATGATCCTTCCAGCGTTTGTGCTCGGCGCGTCATCGGCGGCACTGCTCGCCCGCATGACCCGCAGTGCCATGCTCGAGACACTCTCCCAAGATTACGTCCGCACCGCCCGAGCCAAAGGTGTCAGCGCTCGAGTGATGACTTACAAGCACGCTTTTCGCAATGCCGCCATGCCGATTTTGACCGTGCTCGGTGGCGTGCTCGGCGGATTGCTTTCCGGTGCAGTCCTGACCGAAACGATTTTTTCCTGGCCCGGCATTGGTCGGTACGCCACCGAAGCCGCCGTCAGTTTGGACTTCCCCGCCGTCATGGGTGTGACGCTCGTCGCGGGACTTGCGTACTCGTTGATCAACCTCTTCGTGGACCTGCTGTACGCCACGCTCGACCCGAGGATTTCTTATGGCTGATGCAGCCCTCTCGAGCACCGCAGTGCTCGAACCCTCGAGCGACCAGCGATCCAAAGTTTGGATTCGTTTCTGGCGCAACCCAGCCGCGATCATCGGCATGGCGCTTCTGGTGATCCTTCTTGGGGCCGCCGTGCTCGCACCCTGGATTTCTGGCGATCCGAACGTGATCGACACCGGCAAGCGGTTGTTGCCACCATCTGGCGAAAACATTCTCGGCACCGATCAACTTGGGCGCGATGTTTGGGCCAGGCTCGTTCACGGCGCGGGCATTTCCTTGCGCATCGGATTTCTGGTGACGATCATCTCAGTGCTGATTGGCGTAACCGTCGGGTTGTTCGCGGGCAGCCTCGGCAACGCTTGGGACAATGCCCTGATGCGCGTGACCGACATTTTCTTTGCTTTCCCCGGCTTGATCCTCGCCATGGCGATTGCCGCCGCGCTCGGACCCAGCCTCGAGAATGCGATCATTGCGGTGGCCCTCGTCAACTGGCCCAGTTATGCGCGACTCGTGCGGGCGCAAGTCCTGGCTTTGCGCGAACGAGAATTTGTTGAGGCGGCTCGAGCACTCGGATCGAACAACACCCGAATCGCCTGGAAACATCTGCTGCCAAACGCCCTGCAACCCGTACTGATTCAAGCGAGTTTCGACATCGGCAGCGCGATTCTGACCGCCGCCGGATTGTCCTTCATTGGCTTCGGGGCGCAACCCCCGATTCCCGAATGGGGCGCTACCGTCAGCCTGACCCGAAATTACATTTCCAACGCACCATGGGCCTCGAGTGCGCCAGCGATGGCGATTCTGATTTCGGTGCTGTCGTTCAATTTGATCGGTGATGCGTTGCGCGACGCGCTCGACCCGCGAGCGGCGCGATAAGTTCACCCGCAAAACTCACCTTCAAAATCTTGGCTTCTTGTACACTCGTTTCGAGGTGATTGACGTGACTTGGCAGGAAATTGTTGAAAATCCAAGCTTGGCCGGACTGCCATTCAAAATCGAAACCAATGAATTTGGGCAGGTGGTCATGAGTCCAACCAAGTACCTTCATGGCATTTTTCAGGCACGGCTTTCACGCTTGCTTGAGTCGCATCTGCTGAATGGCATTGTCAGCAATGAAACGGCGATTGAGACGCGCAAAGGTGTCAAAGTTCCCGATGTCGCTTGGTCATCATTTGCTTTTTTTGAATTGCATCGGGAAGAGTTTGCGCTCTCGAATGCCACCGAAATCTGTATCGAAGTGATCTCGAAATCTAACACCGTGCGTGAAATTGCAACCAAACGCAAACTGTATTTTGAACGCGGAGCACTCGAGGTTTGGACGTGCGATTTGGATGGAAACGTTCATTTCTACGATGCTCAAGGCGAACTCGAGCATTCGCTGCTGGCTTCCGAATTTCCAAAATTGGTTACGCTCAACACCCAAAGCTAAGTTGTCGAGAACTCGAAGCAGACCACGCGCACATCCAGACCACCTTGCGTGATGTGACTGGTCTCCGTGCGTGCGGTCTTGATGCCTCCCATGAAGGCCCGCCAGGAAGCCTCATCGCCGCACAAACAAAATCCGATCAGTGCTCCACCATCAGCTTGGGTTTTGGCTCGAGTCGCGTTTTCTCCCCAAAGTTGCACGGATCGTCCGAGCCTCGAGTAAATTGTGATCGCCTCATCCTGACTGCCGAGGCGCAGTCCATACGGTGGATGCAACGGCAGCAACGTGACTTGACCCGCCGGGGCCAGTTCCTCGTTCGGTAATTTGAAAACGTCTTCTTCGATCAATTCGACATCGGGAAAAACCAACCCATATTCCTCGAGTTTCGACTGCGCGTGAACCATGTTCGCCGTCAGTTCTTCGGCCTGTCGTGCATCACGTTCAACAAATTTTATGCTTGGAAGTTTCGCCTCGAGCGCCGCCCGCAAGGTGCGTTTGCGCCACCAGGAAATCGTTGTCTCTTTCGGCTCGAGCAAGTATTGCCAAGGGTGTTCAACATCCCAAATTGCTGGTGGTAATCCGTTAAGCGCGTGCCAGGTTTCAATCCCGAGCGTGCCACTGCCTGCGAACGGAACGCTGATCTGACTTGCACTCAAGGCTCGAGGTTCAAACACGGCGAGTCGCAGCAGCGCAGCACAGGCGATGTCTTCGCGCAACGTGGCGAGCGTGCCCGTCACGGCCCGCCAGCCGCGTTTGTGCAACGCGTCGTTGCCCAAACTGACCCGAATCCGAAAATGATCGGCGAACGTCTCGAGGTCCACACGAATGCCCGGTTCGTCCTCGATCACGGTGTAGCCTCGAGATTCAAAGAACTTTTGTGCGCTCTCCTCGAGATGCCCTGCGTGCGGGCAGGTTCCCGGTCCGGCTTTGGCATGTAACTTCAGGTTGACCCCATGTGGCAGTACGTCCGTCCAGGTTGAACGTTTCAAGGCAAGCTCGAGGTCGTGCCAGTGTTGCACTCGGGTGTCAATCAGCATCAAACGGACATCATGAACCGTGCTCAACCGTGATGCGAGTTCGCAGGCGAGTTCCCATGAGGCGTTGCGCACGCGCACGAAACCTCGACCAGCGATGATGTTGGCCGCAAACTTGTGCGGTTTCCAAGGGTTCGCCACGATGCGTTCGGCCTCGAGCGCCACTTCCGGCAGTGCTCCCGGCGGGCCGTACAACTCGAGCGTTAAGGGTTTGGCGGCCAAACTGAGATCGGTTTTGGAACGATTTGATCGGGGAAAGGCGTTTGCCATGGTGAAGCCTCTCTCCCAAATTGCCGGTTGGGATTTTGAAGTGGATTTGACTAAAAAACTGGTGCGCCCGACTGGAATCGAACCAGTGGCCTAAGCCTTAGGAGTGCCTCGCTCTATCCAACTGAGCTACGGGCGCATGGAACCTCGAGCCTGAACGTCCTGTTTCCGAACGCCCTGAGACTCGAAGTTCAGGGTATTTCATCTCAAGAGGGTCGTCAAGTTGACCTGTGCCTCCATTTTTCTCCAGACTTGGGCCTCGGGCCTGATGTATTGTGCCCTATTCGAGCGCACGCTCTCATCGATTCCTGCTACTCTTTTAACGATGGCATGGCGCTTCCCAATCTATATGCTGCGCGAATTCGTGCCACTGTTTTTTATTTTCGTGGCCGTCTTGTTGGTCATGGTCACGATTGATTACGTCGCAGTCGTGGCGGGCTTCGTGATCACGTACAAAGCTCCATTCACGTTGTTCATACAATCCTGGCTCGAGCGATTCCCGTATTTGCTTTCGTACATCACGCCACCGAGTTTGGCGATCACGATTCTGATCGGGCTCGGGCGGCTCGCCAAGGATTCCGAATTGAAGGCGGCGTACTCGGCGGGCATTCAACCCTTGCGCCTCGTTTGGCCGATCATGGGTTTCGCGCTTTTGGTGGCGGTTGGCGTTTTTTACAACACGAATTACATTCAACCCGTGACCGATGGTCGCTTTCTCGACACGTACTACAAGATTCTGGGAAGGCCCGGAGCGCCCAAAACGCAGAGCATCAAATCCTTCAACTCGCCGGATGGCAAAACCTTGTATCACGCTGGCGCATTGACACCTCGAGACAACGATCCGTTCATTGCCGATTTGGTCGGTGTGATGATCGTCAAGCCGGAGGGCACTTGGACGAGCACGCAGGGCACTTGGGACGCTCGGGCCAAAACTTGGGAGTTGACCAACGTCAGCTTCTCGAGTGCGCCGTTGCAACTCGATGACAATTTTGATCCAGGTCCGCTTTCGGCCAAACCGCAGGTGCGGCGTGTGTTTCCGTTTGTATTTTCCTTGTCGCCGGATTCCAAACCGCCTGAACAACTCGCTTTGCCAGATTTGATGGCCCGAGCCAAACTCGAGACGCTTTCGGTTCAGGAACGGTACTTGGCAAATTTCAACTTGCAGGGCCGCTTTGCGAATCCGTTCTCGTGCCTGGTGTTCGCGTTGGTCGCGGCCTCGGTCGGTTTGACGATCTCGAACCGAGGTTGGGCGTTCGCCTCGGTGATTCTGATCATTGCCGGGTATTGGGCGTTGTGGGTACTTGGCAAGAACCTGGCGGGGTCGCAAGCGACACCGGAATGGGTGGCGGCCTGGCTGCCCGCGTTGGTCTTCGGACTTGGCTCACTCGCCAGCCTGCGGAGGCTCGTATGAGCCTGATCGCCCAACCTCGAGCCTTCACCACCACGATCTTCGCGTGGCGGTTCCCGTCGTACTTGCTGCGTGAATTCGTGCCGTTGTTCTTTATTTTCATGCCGGTCCTGTTGGTGATGATGACGATTGACCATGTTTCTGTCGTCGCCGGATTGGTCATCAGCAACCACGCGCCGTTGACGTTGTTCTTGCAATCCTGGATCGAGCGGTTCCCATTCATGATCTCGTACATCACGCCGCCCAGCTTGGCGATCACGATTCTGATCGGGCTCGGGCGGCTCGCCAAAGATTCCGAATTGAAAGCGGCGTACTCGGCGGGCGTGCAACCGTTGCGGCTCGCTTGGCCGATCATGCTGTTTGCGTTGCCCGTGACGGTCGGTATGTTTCTAAACACGAACTATTTGCAACCGGTCGCCGATGCTCGAGTCCTGGATACTTGGTACAAGATTCAGGGTCAACCGGGCGCTCCGAAACGCAAGCTGATTCAGTCGTATGCCTCACCGGATGGACAAACAGTCTTCCACGCCGGTTCGATGACGCCAAAAGCAAACGATCCGAACATCGCAGACCTGACCGGCGTGATGATCGTCGTCCCCGGAGGCACGTGGACCAGTACCCAAGGCGTTTGGGACGCTCGAGCCAAAACTTGGGAGTTGACCAACGTCACATTCGTGCAAGCACCTCTGGATCAAAACGATGACAGTCCGATTCCCTCGAGCCCACAGGTTCGCCGGGTGTTCCCGTTCGATGCGGCCCTCTCCCCAGATGTTCGCCCGCCAGAACATTTGGCGCTACCGGAACTGATCGTTCGGGCCAACCTCGAGACACAAACAGTGTTAGAGCGTTATCAAGCGAATTACCGTTTGCAAACCCGGTTTGCCGATCCGTTCGCCTGTATCGTTTTCGCACTCGTGGCAACCTCCGTCGGCCTGACCGTCGCCAACCGTGGCAGCGCCTTTGCCGCTGTGATCGTCTTCATCGGCGGATACTTTATGATTTGGACGCTTGGAAAGACCCTGGCTGGTTCTCAGGCTGTGCCAGTATGGTTGGCAGCGTGGTTGCCGGTGATGCTGTTTGGAACCGGATCGCTGTTGAGCCTGCGGAGACTGACATGAACTCGAGTTTGCATTTCAAATCAATTCAACTCGAGCTTCGAGGGTTACAGCTTCGAGGATTATTGTGAACATGACTTTCCCCAAAGTCATGCCGCGCCGTCCGATGCCAGCCCCGGACCTCGAGCGCAACGACGAACGTCCATGGTGGCAATTGGGCATGTTCGAGCGGTACTTGATCGCCGAAATCGTCCCGAACCTTGCCGGTGGAATGGTGATCGTGGTCGTGCTGCTGCTGCTCGGCGCACTGTTTGACAAAGCGGGCGAGATCATTGCCAAAGGCGCGAACGTCCTGCTGGTCTTGCAATACATCGCCTTCAAACTGCCCGAGGCGCTTTCCAAAGGCCTGCCGATTGCGTTGCTCTTCGCGGTGCTGATGGGCCTGACCCGGTTGACCCAGGACAGTGAGTTGAAGGCCGCGATCACGCTCGGTTTCAGTCCGGTGCGCATGGCGTTTCCCGTCCTGCTGGTTGGCCTGACCGTCACAGCAATCGCCTTCATCAATCAGGAAGCCGTTACACCTCGAGCGAATGAACAGGCGTTGCGTGTGTTCAAAGACATTATCTTGCAGAACCCTCGAGTCTTGGTTCAAGCTGGGCAATTCCTCAAAGATTCGCAGAATCAAGTGATTTACATTCAACCAGACGGCTTTCTCGATGATGGTCAATTGCGTGGCGTGACCGTGATTCAAGGCCAATCCAATTCCGTGCCACTCTCGATCACTCGAGCGCCAAAAGGTCAAATCCTCAAAGATCAGGGCGCGATCCGACTCGAGGCTGGCGTGCGCATCACCTACCGGTCTAGCGATGCCCGCAAGGTCACGGTGGCGCATTTCAAATCTGCGACCGTGCCGATCAAAGATTTGCAGCAAGGTTCAAACGTTTCCCTCGAGCCGAGCAGCATGAGTGTGGTCACGCTTTGGGAACGGGTACAACAGTACAAGGCCCAAGGTTTGAAAGTGAGCAATGAAGAGACCGCGTTGAATCGCAAATTTGCCGAACCTGCCGCCGCCATTGCCTTCGCGCTGTTCGGTGTGGCCATGGCGTTCTTCAGTTTGCGCTCGAGCCAGAATCTTGGTTTTGTTGGCGTGGCTTTCCTGACGTTCTTCTATTATGCGACTTGGAGTGTCTTCAAGGCATTGGGCGAGAACGGTGCATTGCCACCAGTGATCGCGGCCTGGTCGCCTGATTTTGTTTATGCAGGCGCGGCGGTCGTGTTGTTCTGGGTTGCGAATCGCAGGTAAAAGTAAGTGAAAAGTGGAACGTTCAAAGTGAAAAGGAACACCCAAAACAAATCCTCAAGGCTCGAGTCTGTTTTTTCACTTTCCACTTGGCACTTTCCACCTCGTCCTTGGGCCGTATGATTTAACTGTGAACGAACGCAAAACCATCTTCGAGGGTCGGGTCGTCAAGCTCGTAGTCGAAAACAACAAATGGGAAATTATTGAGCACAAACCTGCCGTGGCAATCCTCGCGCTCGAGGACGGCAAGATGCTCTTGGTCAAACAGTACCGGCCTGCGATTCAAGACTTCGCGCTCGAGATTCCGGCTGGTCTGATCGAACCTGGCGAAGATCCCGAATTTGCTGCCGCTCGAGAATTGTCGGAAGAATGCAATCTGGGTGGCGATCTCGAGTTGCTGACCTCGTTTTATTCCTCGCCCGGATTCACGGATGAAAAAGTGTTCGTGTTTGTCGCCCGGAATTTGTACACCGCAATTGGCACGCCCGACGATGACGAGGAGATCGAAATTGTCTGGCTCGAACCGCAGAAGTTACTTGATGGTGCTCGAGATGGTTCGATCAATACTGCGGGACCAGCGGTGGCGGCAGCGTTTTACGCACTCGGCCTGCTGACCTTAAGTTCGGGGCGAGTTTAGATGCTCGTTTATCAAAATTCTTTGGACCGGCCCCACACGCCCAGCGCTGTCGCCATTGGTTCGTTTGACGGCCTGCACCTCGGGCATCAAAACCTGCTCGAGCATTTGTCCGAACTCGCGCACCACCATCACGTGCCGAGCGTGGTTTATACCTTTGATCAACCGACTCGAGTCCTCTTGCAGGGTTCAAAATTCTTGTACTCCCTGGCCGAAAAATTGAAGATTCTCGAGGAATTGGGCGTGGATGAAGTCATCGCCGTTCCGTTCACTCGGGAATTTTCCTTGCGTCCCCCCGAGGCGTTTCTCGAGGATGTGCGTGCTTTGCAACCTGTCGGAATTGTCGTCGGTGATGATTTTCGTTTCGGTCATGACCGGGCCGGTGGGCTCGAGGAGTTGCGTGGCGTGACGCCAAACTTGATTGCTTTGCCGATGTACACCCAACCGATACATTTTGGGGCTGGCGAGGCGGTCAAAACCTCACGGATTCGAGGATTGCTCGAGGCGTCAGATGTCGCTGCGGCTCGGGTTCTGCTCGGTCGTCCGTACACGGCCCGAGGCGTGGTCATTCATGGCGATGCTCGAGGACGAACGATTGGCTTCCCGACCGCGAACGTGGCGACCAGCGACGGGAAGCTTTTGCCGCCTGGAGTCTTCGCGGTTCGCTTGTTAACGCCCGATGGATTGTTTCACGATGGCATGGCAAACGTCGGCAAGCGGCCAACCATCGGCGGCGATTTGCGTGAATCGCTCGAGGTTCACTTGTTCGATTTTTCCGGTGATCTCTACGGACTCGAGGTGCGGGTCGATTTCCTGGCACACTTGCGTGGCGAAGTTAAATTCTCCGGCGTGGACGCGCTCAAAGCGCAACTCGGACAGGACCTTTTGGCTGCCATTGCAGCGCTCGAGCCTGAACTTTGGGGCAGGAATTGACGTTCTAATCGGGTGTAGGATTTCGGCACGCTCAAACTCAACGGTGCTCCTTATTTCAGGGCAGTCACTCAGCGGGTAAATTCTCGAGCGCCCAGGAGCACCCATGACACTTAACGATCTGCTCGGCAGTGTGGTCGGACAACTGCAAGCCCAAGAGGGACAATTGAACGCCGCCGATCCGAACAGCCCAACGCACGGTTCGGACATGCTCGCTAAATTCCAGGCCGCGCAAAGTGCCGCCTCGAACGATCCGAGCGCCGATTTGGGCCAGATTTTCTCGCAGGTCGCTGGGGCTATCGGTGGGCAAGGGAGTGGTTTCACCTCTCAGGCGTACTCGAGTGGCTTTCAGCAGGCCGCACAAACCTTCCAGGGCCGTTCGAACCAGCTTTCGGCCTCCGACCTCGGGCCAATCATTGGAGCGATCACGCAGGGCTTCGGACAGCACGACACCCGAGGCACAAGTGCGCCCGGACCGATGGCGACGCTCGGGCCAATTCTCGGGATGCTGACTGGCAATCAGGGTGGTGGCCTCAACCCGCTTGCCATCGCGGGTAGCCTGCTCGGTGGCGGCGGTGTCGGTGGTGTGCTCGGCGCATTGATGGGTGGCGGACACCAACAGCAGGGCGGCATCGGCGGCATTCTCGGATCGATGCTCGGCGGTCAGCAGGGCGGAGCCATCGGCAGCATGCTCGGCGCTGCGCTCGGTGGAGGCCAGCAACAGGGCGGTGGACTTGGTGGAATGCTCGGCGGCATGTTGGGCGGCGCACAACCGCAACAACAGGGCGGCGGTCTGGGAGATATCCTCGGCAGCCTGATGGGTGCAGTCAATCAGCAGTCCATGCAGCAAACACCACAGGGTCATGTCGATGCGGGCGCGGCCAGCACGGGCGCTGTCTTGAACGGCATCCTCGGCGCACTCTTAAAGCACTAAAGCCAAACGATCATTGAAGGCTCGAGGATTTGAAAGTGCTCGAGACTTCTTCCATTCATGGCCCTCAACTCGAGGTATCCTGCTCGGCGTGACAGAGACTGCCAACACCCCAAACTCACCGAGCACCCAGGGCGGATTCGTAAAAATCGGTTTGGATTTGCTGTTCACCCTGGTGATTCCGAATTTGCTTCTGGGCAAAACCTTTCCCGGCATGAACTTCGGGTTCAAAGACATCACCGGCTCGAGCATCACGGCTTACGTCGTGGCGGCGCTCGTACCGGTGACGTACATCCTGATTGATCTGGCCCGAACCCGAAAGTTCAATCCGGTGACGTTGTTGGCAGGCTCGAGTGCGATGATTGGTGGCGTGCTGGCATTCTTGCAAGTGTCCGGCGCGACGTTTGCGCTCAAAGACTCGTACTCATCCATTTTCCTGGCGGTCGTGATGGGCGGATCGCTGCTGATTGGCCGTCCGTTTTTCAAACTGTTTTTCGCCACGATCCTGATGCCCGCCAATGATCAACAACGCGGCTTGCTGGCTCGAGTTTTCACGCATCCGATGGTCCACCGCGCCCTGATCCTGGCGACGCTGGTGATTTTTTTCGAGGCGATCACCATGGGTTCGCTCAATTTCTGGCGCAACCTCGTGACTGTGACCGATAAATTTGGCACCGATGTTTTCAACGAACAGGTGGCGAATGTGAATGCCTGGATGCGTCCACCGAGCATCATCACCAGCTTGGTTTCGTTCGCCATGGCGTTTTTCCTGGTGCAACAAAGTGTGACCAAAGCCTTTGGCGAAAAAGTCAATCTGTTCGACGAGAATTTCTTTGAATCGGTTCAAGAATCGCTCGAGGGTCCGAAACCGGAAAGCGCAGCCGTCGAAGCCTGATCTTCGAGCTTTTGTACGGTGGGCCGTGCCCACCGTTTTGCAGCCATGATCGGCACAGCCCACCCTATCAGGTGCGATTCTCGAGCTTTGGTGCCTCTGAGCTTCAGTTCCGGTTGCCTGCACCACTCATGATCAAGTACACGAAAACCAACGAGATCAACAGGTTAAAGGGCAAGCGCCGACGGCTGGCATCAGTGCCGAATTGCAATTCACGAAAGGCCCGCACGACGGCCTGAATGCCGATCACCAAGGCCACGGCAAATCTCGGGACCGGCAGGCCAGCGAACAGGGCGACCACGAGTGCCGCCAGCAAGACCAACAATCCAAGGTTGACCATTTGAAAAACTCGAGCGTTCACCCGCAGAGTCTACGTGAAGTTTGTCTCGCCGATTGAGGTCAATGGTTTGTATGGGTGCAGCCGCAGAATGGGACACGTCTCGACGCAACCCATAAAAAAGTGCGTTTACGACTGGAATCGACTCAATTCCTCTGGTTTCACACTCGAA
>JAYURE010000114.1:0-2231 GCA_043756345.1 Deinococcales bacterium
CGAATGATTTCAACTTTGGTCAACGTCCGCGAGTAAACACGAACCTCATCGATCAAGCCATCAAACGGATACCAGATGCCGCGCCGATCCGACCCAATGATCAACGGTTCCGAATCCGTTTTCGGATTCAAATCAAATTTTTTCGCACTGACCACCGACTTGAGCGTGCCATCCAAGTACACCTCGAGCCGATCCGATTCGGGATGTTGCATCACCGTTAACATGTGCCACTCGCGCAAACGAATCCCAGAACCTTTGGCCACCCTGGTGACCACACCTGGCGTTTGATCACAGCAACGACCATTGGACAGGTACGGATACCACAACCCATCCTCCACTGAACGCTCGAGCCGAATCGAAAGCCCGGTACGATCATCGGATTTGGCCAGCAAGACTTGCGTGCCGTACTCGGTGTCGTTGTGATTCGGGTCCATCGAGGTGTGACTCTCGATGCGAAACCAAAAGTTGATGCTGAAGGTTTTTGTCAGAACCACCGGGGGCAGGTTGTCCGCCTCGAAATGATCTGTATATTTCGTGCCACGAAAACGAATCGCATCACCGATCCGACCTTTTTCGCATCTCACACCGTCAGGGATTTTGCCCGAACGTGCCGATTTGCTCGAGTCAGACGTGCTGCACTGCTGAAAGCGCCAGAAGCCAGTCAGGTCATTCTCAAGGGTGTCATTGGCGGCCTGTGGAGCGCTAAGGATCATCACAAGACCGGTAGCGACAACGGCTCGCATCCAGCCAAACACTCGGATCATGAGAGCAGTGTAGGGAATGCACAGGCTTTTGCCTGTGCAGTTTTCACATGAAAACCCAAATTGTGCTTCTGACTCGAGATTCGTCTCGGTAGTCATGGCTGGATGAGACGAATCAATACTTAAAGCTTTCGATACTGACATTGCCTTGCGGAGCCTCGAGCACTTCGAGGATCACTTGCTTTAAAACCTTGGAACCAGGCAGTTCCAGCACGAACGAATCCAGATGCGTGCCATGGCTTCGGACCATTTCAACTTCTTCGGAACCTGAATCGAACACCAGTTTCAACTTAAAATCTCGAGTTTGAAACGAATCGAATTGAATGCGAATAAAATCTGTCTTGGTTGCGGGTTTGGCCGCCGAGAAATCAAGCACACTCACCGTCTGAAGAGGCACACTCAGGCGCTGCCCAGGCTTCGGGGCTTTCGCCAGCAACGGCATGATTTGCCGGAGCATGACCGCTGTCAACGGATTCGATTCGCTGCGTTCCGCCAGGATGATCCGAGGAAATTCCCAAACCAGCACCCGAGGTGTCTGATCAGGATCGCTCGAGATCAACCATTCCTGCATCGCGCCGAGCATTCCACCACCGTCGAAGCCAGCGTTCAAAACTTCAGTGCCAAGTGCTTCGGAAAGGTACGGCACGAAGGCCGGGCCGTGCGGTCCGGCGCTGTAACTTGTGCCGACCAGCGCGACATCCACTTTTTGCTCACCAAACAAGTCATTGCTAGATTGTGTTGAGTCAGACTGGTCTGGTTGTTGCACCTCAACCACAGGCCGATCCTCGGTGTACGCCTGAAATCCATCCGGGCACTTTCGGCGAATCACACGGTCCCAACCACCCAAACTCGAGCGTGGCACGGTCTCTTTGATGTTGACCTTCAAGGCTTTACCGCGAATGTCTCGGGTCAACGCTGGAAATTTTTTGGTCAGGTACTTTTGCAACGCATACGCCGAAGCTTTCGCGGCGGGCGGCTGCCAATGCCAATCGTGCTTGAAGTAATAGACCTCTTTCGGATGCGTCAGCACGTAATCCGCTAAGCCCTGCCCGAGGTCAGGCGTTTCAAATCCGGCAGCGGCGAATGGTTTCAAACCCGCCCGGTATGCAGCCAGTACTCCCGGCTTATACGCGGGCTGAGACAGCTTCTCAAACAACGTGCCTTTGATCGTGGCCGGATCGAGCTTGTTGACAAACGCCAAACCCTCCGGCGGCGGCATGGCAATCACCGGAACGATCCCTCGAGATCGCAACGCGCTGGCAAGGCGTTTCAGGTACGGGATGGTCTCGGGAAAAGGCAGGACAGGCACGGTCTCGAAATACCAATCCGCAACGATTTGATCGTCCGGTCCGTAATAAACGTTGCGTCCATCAAAGAACGCGGCGCAAGGTTTGTTGCCCTGCGCGAGCGCAACGGTTGCAACGGTGACGAGGCCCAGCCCGAGAAGCACTTTTTGATACACGTGCGACT
>JAYURE010000115.1:0-6083 GCA_043756345.1 Deinococcales bacterium
GCGCAGCACATCACCGTCACCAGCATTGGGGTCGGCAACGAGTTCAACGAGGACCTGATGGGCGAGATCAGCGACCGCACCGGTGGTCGTGTGATTCACGTGGTCGCAGCGGGTGCCAATCCTCCTGCCAGTGTGCTCGCCTCAGACTTGCCACAGGTGCTTTCAGCCGAATTCTCAAAGGCGGCCAAAGAGGTCGTCACCAACCTCGAGTTCACGTTACGAGGCGTCAAGGGCGTGACGCTAGACCGAGTGACCCGCGTCTATCCGTTCCTCGCCGAGATCGACATGGCCCGTTTCGAGGGCGGCGCGAAATCCAGCGCGGGCAACCTCGAGGGTGGCGATCAAACCGCGTTTCTGTTCGAGTTGACCTTGCCGCCACGTCCGGCTGTCAAGGTGCGCATCGCTCAGATCGGCCTGACCTTCGACGTTCCTGGTGAGGGCACCCGAGGCGAGATTCCACCGCTCGATATCGTTGTTGAATTCACTTTCGACGAGAACCAAACCGCTCAAGTCAATTCCGAAGTCATGGGTTACGTGCAACAACGCAACCTCGAAGGCTTGGTCAAACAGGCGGCGCAAGAGGCGCAATCCAACCCGGCTCAGGCCGCCAAAACCCTCGAGATCGCCCGCCAGATGACGGTGCGTTTGGGCAACAACGCCATGACGGTGGCGCTCGATCAGGCGAAATCTGAACTCGAGCAGAACAAATCGCTTCAGGCGGGCACGGCCAAAACGATCAAGATGGGTGCGAAAACTCAAACGATCAAGATTGGTGGCGGCAGCCCAACCCCAGGCGTGCAAACTGCGGGCGATGGCACTGCAAACCTCCCGAGCGACGAGGAAATCCGTCGCATCACCGGTGCGTGAACTCGAAGAATTCGCCACAGCCTCAATGCTTCACAACTTGACGCCGTGATCAGTGACCAAAAGTGAGTTCAAAAGCCACGTAGAGTGAGAAATTCAAGTCCCGACTCGAGATCCTTGAGTCCTCATTCAGAAGTTCATTCAAGCGCAATTAGAAATAGGGAGGTCCAAGTGATCGTTTGTCACGTCTGCGGTACAAATAACCCCGATGGCACGAAATTCTGTGAGGGCTGCGGTGTCGAACTGCAAGCCTCGAGCACCCCGGCAGCGGTCGCTGCACCAGCCGAAGCGGTTGCGGCTGCACCGGCAGAGGCGGCATTGCCAGCGGGCGTCACGGTTCAAGAGACTTTGCAGGGTCAGCTTTCGGCCAGCGATGTCGTGCCAGACCCGAGCATGCCGGTCATGACTCCGGCGATTACCACCGATCCTGCTCCGAGCGTTCCAGCCATCGATGCTGCTGTTGCACCGGTCGCCGATGCCTCGAGTGTCGCGCCAGTTATTGCGCCAAATTTGACGCCAGAAGTCGTGCCTGATGTTCCGAGCGCCACTGAGATCGACGCGAGTGTTGCTGCTGCTGCCGCCGCAATTGTGCCACCAGCCGCCGCGCCAGGGGCGGCCCCAGCCAATGCTCGCCTGTTGCCACGGCAGTTCGGGGCGCTCGGCAACAACGCTTTTCCATTGAACGGAACGAGATTGAGCGTTGGTCGTTTCGATCCGAGCACCGGCCCGGTGGACATTGACCTCTCAGGCATGCCCGGCGAATCGCACGTCTCGAGACGACACGGTGAGATGTACCTCGAGAATGGCAAATGGATGGTTCGGGATTTGGGCAGCACGAATGGGATTTACGTCAAGCATCCCGGCGATGCGTCGTTCGGGCCGCGTTTGCAATCACCGCAGGAATTAACCAACGGTGACGAGATCGCCTTTGGTAACGTGATGTTCGTGTACCAGGATGATTCAGGTGGCGCAACTGCGTGAGTGAGAAAGTCTCCAGCGAGGGCCAAGAGGCGACCCCGGACTCCGGTTCGGTGGTGGCTGAGGCCGATGTGCAAACCCAACCTGTGGCGGATCAGGTCTTGTCTGAGCGACTAAGCTCGGCTGAGCCCGCTGGCTCGAGCGCGTCTGAACCTGCGCCCGACGCTGAAGCGATCACCTCGAGCAATCCTGAAACAGTCACGCCTGAAGCCATTGATCCGGGTGTGATGGCAACCACTGCCGCATTGCCGAGCGAACAAACAGACCATGCCGAAACAAAAGCAGAGGCGTACCTCGACGAGATCGCCTTGAAAACGCAAGCCGAACGTGCGGCCTCGAGCGCGTCTGAGTCCGTCACCTCGAGTGCGGTAGAATCTATTCCTCACGTTGAACCCGAAGATGTCGTCTTCCTGCCCGAAGAGGAACCCGAACCGACGGCGGAATCCGTACAGGCAAGCACTGAAGGCCATCTCGAGGAATTGACCGAAGAGATCGTTGAACCCGAACCGAGCGAACCGCACCCAGAAAAAATTGCGCTCGAGGGTGGCGAGTTCGTGATCCTCTCCAAGGACCGCGCTGGCCGTTATTTGGCGACCTCACCGGATGGTCAGGCCACGCAACTGAGTACATACAATGGCGATGTCGTCCTGATGCGCAGCCTCTATCCGCATCCAATGCTGCCGGACTTGGTTGACGCTGGTGAATTCGAGGGTCACACGCTGCTGGCGCATCCAAAACCGGAGGGGCGCACGCTCGAGCAGGCGTTTATTGCAAATCAATTGCAGGTGATCCTGGCCGCGCTGGTCGATCTGGCCCGTTTTAACCGCTACCTTGTGGCCCGAGGTGCAGCCCTGATTGGCTTGGATTTGTCCGGCGTGCTGCTCGAGCCGACCCGTTTTGCCAAGCTGCCGTTGGTGCGCCGCGTTGCCGAGATGCCACCTGCCGAAGCGCCGCGTTACGTCGCACCGGAACGCGCCTCAGGACTGTTCGTCAAAGGTGACGAGGGTGCGTTCACTTTGGGCAGTGTGCTGTATCACGCGGTCGAAGGTCACGCGCTCGGCGAGGGAGAAATCCCGCTCGAGTTCCCGGAGAAACCGGGCGTGCCGCAAGTCCTGACCGCGCTGCTCGCGCCGACACCTGGACGCGCCAGCCCGAGTGAAGCGCTCGATCTCCTCGATCAACTGCAAATGCACTTGGCTGTGCGCCGCCGTTGGAACGTCGGTGCCGCCTCGAGCGTCGGCCTGAACCCAGATCGCAGCGCCAACGAGGACGCGCTCGGTTGGCGTTACGTGCGTACCCTCGGCAACGCGGGACGAGAGGGCGCGATGGTTGGCTGCATTGCCGACGGCATGGGCGGCATGGCTCGCGGCGAGATCGCATCGCAGGCCGCCGTCGAAACCTTCCTCGAGTACGCGCCGGAATGGGCCAGCAACCCCAGGGACAAAAACGCCGAGAACCCCACGATCAACGCCGAGGCCGTGCGCCAACGGGTGATGCACGCCAACAGTATGGTGCAAACTGCACTCGAAGGAAAAGCGGGCGGTTGCACCTTCACCGGCATGATCGCGGACGGTCCGAAAGTCTTCATCGGTCACGTCGGCGATACCCGAGCCTACCGGGTTCACAGCGCACAGAAAAAAGTGTCACAAATCACCGAGGACCATTCGATGGTGCAAATGCTGGTGCGCATGGGTGTGATCACGAGCGAAGAGGCTCACGGGCATCCAGACTCGAACAAGGTCACTCGAGCCTTGGGCGCGAACAAGGATTTGGATCGGGATTACATCGATACCTTCGAGTTTGTGGCCGATGCTGGCGACCGCATCGTGATTGTCTGTGACGGCGTTTGGGGAGCCATCGAACCTAAAAAGTACGAGGCGATCCTGCTCGAGCCTGTCTCAGTGCAAGATCTGGCGGATAAAATGGTGAGTGCCGCGATGAGCGCCGGATCGAATGACAACGTGACCGCGCTTGTGCTCGAGTACGAGGAACGCCCGCCGTTTTAAGTTTGAAATTCAGCTTGAAATGTTGATGGTTGTGCTCAAGGTTTGACCGGGAGCGCAACCATTTGATTTGACCTATCAAGATTTTTAGGATAACCTAAATAAAAGATTAGGCCAATAAGAATTCCTGGTCATTGTGGAGGTCAGACCATGCCACTCGAGATTGTCGCCGCCATCATCCTCGCCATCATCGGTCCCATCATCTTCGGGCATTTCACAAAACACTCGCCGCTCACAGGAAAAATCCTCAAAGCAGTCATCTATGTCGCCATTGCCGCCGTGCTGACCCTGACTATCGGTCGTCCATGGTCACTGATCTGGACGTTCGGCACGTATGGACTCGCACTTGTGGTTCATGTCGGCTGGTGCATCGAACACGGGATTCACCCCGTCACGTCAGCCCCTCGAGACAAGTACCTTGCTATCCGTGGCTGGACCAATCTCGAAAATAAACACTGAACTCAAATTGATGCCCAAGATCGAAGCTCAAGCATCATCAATCAACTTCCACAATTCGCTACGAGTTCAATCTTCAGCGGCGGCCGCTACAACTCGAGCTTTGTGTCCGGTTGGTGATTTCGGTTTCTCGCCAGGAATCCCGTACCTCTCCCAATTCGCATCAACTTTCGCCACGATTCCGGCATCCATCGTGATCTTGTCCGGCCAGTCTCGAGCAAATCCCTCATCGCGGGTTTTGCGCGTGCCATCCATGACCAGAACTGGTCCAGTTTCGCCGGTGATGATTTTGCAATCGCGTTCCGGGTCGATGTTGTTCAGGACCGTCCAAAAAACATCTTCGTGGTCGTTGACATCGGTTTCGTCATCCACCACAATCACCAGTCGAATGCCGCTCGAGGCTGAAGTGATCGCCAATTCGCAGCCAAGCTCGAGGCCTTGATGCGGGCGTGTTTTGTTGCAACTGACAAACCACATGCCGCCGCCGGGTTGCGCCTGCTCGAGAATACCGGGTTGCTTCGGCAAGTCTTTTTCGGCCCGAGGTGGCGCGGCTTTCCACGGATTCGGTTCACCTTCCTCGGTGTGTTTGCGCGTGCCGTCAATGATCAGTTTGCTGCCATAACTCCAAGCTCGAGACGAATGATCCAACACGTCGGTTGGCCCCTTCGTGAACACCGTGTCGCGGCCCGGTTCGCAATGCTCGAGCGCCTTCTGCCAAAACTCGAGATTGTTTTGTGGTTTCACGGATTCGTCGTCGGTCACGACCGCAACTTTCGTGAACATCGCCTGCCCGAGTCCGAACATGCCGTTGGCCACTTTGTACGCTTGGCCCGGATAGGATTTCTTGATTACGACGTTGACCAAGTTATGCGCGATCCCGCATGGCGGCAGGTGGTAATCCGTGATCTCTGGCAGAATCAGTTGCGCAGGCACGAGGAAAATCCGTTCGGTCGCCTCGATCAGGTAGGCGTCCTCCATCGGTGGGCGACCCACAATTGTCGCTGGGTAAATCGCGTCGCGTCGCATGGTCACGCAGGTCACGTGAAAAGTTGGGTAAAAGTCTTTGAGCGTGTAAAACCCGGTGTGATCACCGAACGGCCCCTCATCGCCCCAGGGTTCTTCGGGATCGACAAAGCCCTCGAGAATAAATTCGGCGTTGGCGGGCACCTCGAGGTTAACCGTGATGCCGCGCACGACCTCTTGGCGTTGGCCGCGCAACCATCCGGTCAGGCTGTACTCATTGATCCCAGGCACGGGTGGAATCGGTGCGGTCGCGGCGTAAATCAATGCCGGATCGCCACCGATGGCCACCGCAACCTCGAGTTTTCGTCCGAGTTTTTTGGCGTTCTCGAGGTGTTGCGCCCCGGTTTTGTGGCGTTGCCAGTGCATGCCGGTACGGTTCTTGTCGTACACCTGCATGCGGTACATGCCCATGTTCATCTCGCCGGTCGCGGGATCGTTGGTGATCACGAGTGGCAGCGTCACGAATGGGCCACCGTCTTGCGGCCAGCATTTGAGCACGGGAATTTTGGAGAGGTCCACCTGATCGCCGCGCCAGATGACCTCTTGCACGGGGGCTTTTTTGACGCGCTTGGGAGGCAGAATCGCCAACTCCTTGAGCTTCGGCAAATTCGAGGCCAGCCCAAGAATTCCACCACTGAGTTTGATGTCCATTAGTTTGCGCAAACGGTTCCCGTTGTCCTCGAGATCGTTCACGCCGAGCGCCCAAGCCATGCGTTCACGAGTTCCCATCAGGCCGATGGCGACCGGGAAATCTTTGCC
>JAYURE010000116.1:0-6060 GCA_043756345.1 Deinococcales bacterium
CCGTTCGCCTCGAATAAGCCGAGGTCGGCCCGCAAGACTTTGGCTTTGATGGTCTGACCATCACGTTTGACCAAAACCTCTTTGCCTTCAAACGCCGCCAGCAGGTTTTGCGAGGCTGGCAGCACCGTCAGGTTCGCCACGCCGTCGTACTCGAGCGCCAGACTGCCCGGCACGATGAATCCGGCGAGGTCAGAGGCGGGTGTCCAAGTGAAACGGTTCCCGGAAAGTTGCACCGGATCGCGGACCTCAGAGAAGTTGTAATACAGGGTTAGGTCGGCTGCCGCTGCTGTTCCAAGAACAGCCGAACCAAACAACGAGATTCCTGCGAGTAACACGAGACGTTTCTTCACCCCTCGAGTGTACGGGTTGCAAGCGATGAGGGCGATGAGGCGAAACTCAACGGACCTCATCTCTCGGGCAGGCTTTTGGCTGGATTGGTACGCTATGGACATGAATCCGTTGACTTCTGCGGCCTGGCTGCTCGAGCATTATTTGGACCATGACGTGCGCCTGGTCGATGCACGGTTTTTGCTCGGTCAACCTAACGCGGGCCGTGATGCTTACGATTCCGGTCACATTCCGGGCGCGATTTTCTTGGATCTCGAGCGGGATCTCTCAAGCCCAAAACAATCTGATGGTCGTGGCGGTCGTCACCCACTGCCTGACCCGAACGTGCTCGCCTCGAGACTCTCAGGGCTTGGGATTGGCAATCAAGATTCGGTCATTGCTTATGATGATCCCAGTACCGGTCAAGGTTTTTATGCCGCGCATGTTTGGTGGTTGTTGCGTTACCTCGGGCATGATCGGGTCAGTGTGCTTGACGGTGGCCTTCCGGCATGGATTGCGGCGGGCGGAACGCTCGAGGAAGACCTGCCCTTTTACGGTACAGCCAGCTTCACGCCTCGAGTCCGCGCCGAGATGCTCGTGAATGCTGAAGACGTGACTGCTCGAGGTTCTGGGGCCGTTCTGATCGATTCTCGGGCCGCACCGCGCTATCGGGGCGAAGTTGAACCAATCGATTCCAAAGCGGGGCATATTCCTGGCGCGATCAACTTGGACTGGTCGGCCAGCCTCGAACCAGACGGCAAATTCAAAGCCTCGAGCGCCCAGACAGAACGGTTCACGGCGCTCGAGAATGTCGAAGAAGTACTTGTCTATTGCGGGTCCGGTGTCAGCGCCTGCGGGAATCTTCTGGCGCTCGAGGTGGCTGGAATATCTGGCGCGAAGTTGTACGCCGGATCGTGGTCTGATTGGATTTCGCAGCCCGATGCGCCCATCGCACTCGGACAGGAACCCGGCTCGCGTTAAGCCCGTCCCGCCAAGGCCGCGCCAATCACGCCCGCATCTGTGCCGAGTTTGGCCGCATAAATCACCGGTATCGCAAAACCTCGGGCACCATCCTCGGCAACGGCACGCACTTTGTCCAAGAAGAAATTGCCAACTTCACTTACGCCGCCACCGAGCACGAAGACTTCAGGATCGATGACTTTTTGGAAATCGGCAATCGCGCTGCCCAAGTACCTTGCGGCCTGATCGATAATCTTGACGGCTCGAGCGTCGCCAGCCTGGGCCAACTCAAACGCCTCACGGGTCGTGACCGGCCTCGAGTATGCATACGTGCAGTCTTTGGCAATCGCCGTGCCACTCGAGAACGCCTCCAGAGCGCCTGAGACGCCCGAGCCCGCAATCGGACCACCGGGAAGCGAGACGATGTGCCCGACCTCGCCAGCAACGCCGTGAGCGCCACGCCAGACGCGATCATGGATGATGATGCCGCCACCGACACCGCTGGAAACCGTGATGAAAATGCTCGAGCTTGCCGCTTGCGCCGCACCATAAACGTGTTCGGCCAGACCTGCGGCGTTTGCATCGTTCTCGATCTCGATCTTGCGTCCAAAGCCTTTGGAAAGGGTGGCGACAATCGGTGCGTTCTCGAAACCAGGAATGTTTGGCGCGAATTTGACCACACCGGTCGCAAAATCAATCGGTCCGGGAGTGCCAACGCCGATTCCAGAAACCTCACCGATTTTGGCGATCACCTCGAGACCCGTTTCGATCATCTGCTGGCAGACGCTCGCCCAGCCCTCTTTTGGCGTGGAAACAATTTTTTTCTCAATGATCATGCCGTCACGCACGGCAGCCACCGCTATTTTCGTGCCGCCGAGGTCAATGCCGAGTAGGGTTTCGTTCACGGTTGTAGTGTATCAAGCCTGGGTGAATCTCGTCTCGTTTCAAGTTCGACATTTGAAAGTTCGACCACACAGGTATCATTTTGGGCATGGGTCAGGCTCAAAAACGCAAAAAATCGGCGCGATTGCTGCCCGATGCGTTCCTCGAGGCCGTTCTGGATGCGGGCGGAGACGAGTCGATGGTGCTTAAAACGCTCGAGCTTCGACCTCGAGAACTTCACGACTGGCTCGCCAAAAACACCGATGTGATTGACGCGGCCCGGCTTGCGCTCGAGGAACGCGAGATCGACACCAGCGAACCGGAATTCGGGTGGTTGCGACACTCGAGCACGCTCGACTTTGCCAGTGAAGAGGATTCCAACTGGTCCCAGTATCGCGGATTGTTGCAGCAAGAAGTCAAGCTCGAGGCTGGGGACAAACTGCAAGATTCGTTGGAGCGCACCCAAACGATGGTTGCAGAATTGCAGGCCAAAAAACGTGCCAAACTCGAGCAGCGTCGGCCACACCAGCCTGAAGAATCCGATTAGACCAAGTTCGAGGGGTCGATCCAACCGCGTTTGATGCCCGTTAAAACCGCCTCCGTCCTCGAGCCAACCCCAAGTTTGCTGAAGATGTTCGCCAAATGCACCTGAACCGTGCGTGGCGAAATGTCGAGCCCCTTGGCGATCTCTTTGTTGGTCGCGCCAGTCGCCGCCGCCCGCAAAACCTCGAGTTCACGTGGGCTAAGGCTCTCCTCGAGCGATTCGTTGACACGGGCCGTTTGTTGCATCGCAAAACGGTTCAGGACTTTCTTGGCAATCACCGGATTCAGGACGCTCTCACCGTCCGCCACGGCCCGAATCGCACCGACGATCTCATCCTCGCGGGCGTTCTTGAGGATGTACCCGGCAGCCCCAGCCTCAAGCAGTGCGAAGACATACGCATCATCGTCGTAACTGGTCAGCACCAGGACCGCGACCTTTGGCATTTGTTGTTTGATCGCCTGTGTCGCCTCGATCCCATTCATTCCGGGCATCGAAACATCCATCAGGATCACATCAGGTTGCAACTCGAGCGTCTTCTGGATACCCTCGCGCCCATCGCTGGCCTCGCCAACCACGTCAAAGTCGGCGTAAGGCTCGAGCATTTCGCGTGTGCCTTTGCGAACAATAGGGTGGTCGTCCACGAGAAGCAGCCGAATAATGCGTTCACTCATGGGGCTGAGTCTACCTTGAGGGGCCAGGTTGAAAGTGGAAAGTTCCAAGTGGAAAGAAACAGCCAAAACCGAAAGCTCGAGTGTCGTTTTTCACTAACCACCTTTCACTTTCCACTGCCCGTCCTCCCGACCCGTTAAAATGCGCGAATGATTTTGCCGATCCGACTCTATGGCGACCCGGTGTTGCGCACCAAAGCGCGAACCGTGACCGATTTTTCCACCATTCCCAAACTGGCCGAAGACATGCTCGAGACGATGTATGAAGCCAAGGGCGTTGGTTTGGCCGCACCGCAAGTGGGCCAGGGTATTCGCATGTTTATCGTCGCCGAGTACAGCGATGAGGAAACGGAGGGCGAGGAATCCGAACTGAAATCTCGAGTCTTAAACGAATACGTGATGATCAACCCGACACTCGAGGTTTTGGACGCCACCTTGGTCGAGGGTGTTGAAGGTTGCCTATCGATTCCACAGATTTATATTGACGGCGTGGCTCGGATTCGTGCTTTGAGAATCAATTTTCAAAACGAACGCGGCGAGGCGAAATCGCTCGAATTTGAGGATTTCAACGCCCGTGTGATGCAACACGAATTCGATCACCTCGAGTCAAGGTTGTTTATTGACCTGTTACCACCAGAGGTCATGCTCGAGCATAGGGAGGCTTTGGTTGGCATGCAGCGCGATGCAAAGGCGTTCTTGAAGGAATTGCGTGCAAGCGAGAAAGCGGCCCAACAGTCTCTTGCTGGGAAACCTGCACCGAAACCTCGAGGCAAGAAGTGAACGATTCTGACTCGAGGAAAATTGCATTTTTTGGTTCGCCCGCGTTTGCTTTGCCGGTACTCGAGTCTTTGCGCGAGCACTTCGAGGTCGTGCTGGTCGTGGCCCAACCCAGCAAGCCCGCCGGTCGTGGCCTGAAACTCACCCCGCCAGCCGTGGCGAGCGTGGCGCTCGAGTTGGGCATTCCGCTCGAGCAACCGGCGAAACTTCGCGGCAACCTCGAGTTCGCTGAATCCCTACGTTTGAGTGGGGCCGATGTTGCCGTGACCTGCGCCTACGGAAAAATCCTGCCCGCCAGCCTGCTCGAGATTCCCAAGTTTGGATTTTTGAACGTTCACACATCCTTGCTGCCCAAATACCGTGGGGCCGCACCGATCCAATGGGCGATCATTGACGGTCTGCGCGAAACCGGCGTGACGATCATGCAGACCGATCCGGGATTGGACACTGGCCCAATCCTGCTGCAAGAAAGCCTGTCGATTGGCCCAGACGAAACCTCTCTCGAGCTTGCGCCAAGGTTATCTGAGATGGGCGCACGAATGATTCTCGAGGCGGTCAGAAAAGTCGATACACTCGAACGAATAACCCAAGATGACAGTGAAGCCACCCTTGCTCGCTTGCTCGAGAAGGACGATGGACACATCCGTTGGGCCTCGAGCGCGACTGACATCTACAACCGTTCACGAGGTGTTGCCGGGTGGCCCGGAACCTTCTTTGAATACGACGGCAAGCTCGTCAAAGCGCATGAGATTCGCCCACTCAAAGCCTCAGGACGACCCGGAGAAGTGCTCGAGGTTCGAGACACCGTGATTGTTGCGGCACTCGAGGGAGCAATCGAACTGCGCGTGGTTCAACCCGAAGGCAAACCACGCATGAACGCTGGCGATTGGGCTCGAGGGTATCGATTGAAACCCGGAATGGTGCTTTAAAAAAGGCAGGGCGAACATGGAGTGTCTTGACCATAAAGCAGCACCTTCGGGCTTTGGTCGCTTCGCCCCTACGGAACAGATGTTTCTTACTGGTCGCCGAAGATCGTGAAATGCCAACCCTTGCGGGCATCGCCAGTCAAATCCATCATCACGTGCTTGGGAATCGAATACTCCTCGAGCGCGTAATGCGACAAATCCTTGCCGACACCGGAACTCTTGAACCCACCGTGCGGCATTTCCGACACGAGCGGCAAATGATCGTTGATCCAGACCGTACCGTACTCGAGCGCCGCACTGACCCGCATGGCGCGTTGAATGTCTTTGGTCCAAACGCTCGAGGCCAGACCAAATGGCACGTCATTGGCAAGGTGAATTGCGTCAGCTTCGTCTTTGAACGAATTGACGACCACGACCGGGCCAAAGATTTCTTCTTGCACGACATTGGAATCCTGCGGCGCGTTGGAGAGGATCGTTGGAGGATAGAAAAATCCCGGTCCTTCTGGTAGTTCGCCACCGAGTTCAACTTTAATCTTCTGCAATCTCGCACTTTCGACATACGCATGGACTTTCTCGAGTTGCGCTTGGCTCGAGAGTGGCCCCAAATCCGTGTCTTCACGCTCGAGCTTGCTGCTCATGCGAATCGTGCTGGCTATGGCCTTAAAACGATCAAGGAATTTCTTGAACGATTTTTGTTGCACGTAAATCCGTGTCGCCGCCGTGCAATCCTGACCGGCATTGACGAACGCTCCCGCGACGGCTCCCTGCGCGGCAGCCTCGAGATCGGCATCATCGAAGACCACGAACGGTGCCTTGCCACCAAGCTCGAGTGTGACCCGTTTCGTGCCGCTGCCTGCGAGTTCACCGATGCGTTGACCAGTGCGGGTGCTGCCGGTGAAGCTGACCATGCGCACGTCCATGTGCGTAACCATCGCCTCGCCGACCTCCGGGCCTCCCGTGACAACGTTGATCAGAC
>JAYURE010000117.1:0-2218 GCA_043756345.1 Deinococcales bacterium
GGGTCGCGCACAACGTATTCGAGAGCTTGCTTGTGCGCGACCCCCGCCGCTGACGCGGCTACCCCCTACTTCGCAGGGGGTGACTTTTTTGCGTCTCTCACGTGATTTTCGATTAAGTCGGAATAGATGCCACAAGGGATCGCCCCTACGAAATTTTATCTTTCGTCGCCGCTGCCGCCGATCACGCCACGCTCGAGACGGGAAAACAATTTTTGAATGTTGGCATCTGCGACTTCCTCGAGTGTCAAATTCAATTCGGTACACAGTTGCGTCAAATACCACAGCACATCACCGAGTTCACCTTTGAGCGCCTGCCGGTCCTCCTCGGAGATGACACCGTTTTTGTCACGGAAAATCTTTTTGATCTTGCCCGCAAATTCACCCGCCTCGTTCACCAACCCAAGCGTCGGATACGTGATCGGATGATCGCTGCTGACGGGTTGCGCGGTTTTGCGGGAATCACGTTGATAGGTTTGGAAATCCATAGGGCGAGTTTAAAGTGAAAAGTTCAAAGTGGCGATCCCGCCCGTTAGGTGCGTCTTGGGATCAAGAGGAAAGCAACGGCCAAAACCAAAATCTCGAGACTCGAGCGTTGATCTTCTTCTTTTCACTTTTCACCTTCTTGCTCACAAGACAGCACCTGACGGGCTGTTCGCGCTTCCACTTTTCACTGGCTCTTCACTCCGGCCAGATGCCTTGGACTTCACGTTCGAGGTGATACCCGGCTTGCTCGAGGTGCGCAATCACTTCGACCGAATGCGCCTCATCCCGAACCTCGAGCACCAGTTCGACTCCGACCTTGCCGAGCGGTGCGAGCCACAGGGCGCGACGGTGAAAAATATCGACAATGTTGGCTTTGGTTTCGGCCACACGGTCCACGAGTTGCGCCAACGAACCGGGCCGATCCACGACAGCAAGTTTGAGCAGCACGTACTGGCCTTGACGAACCATGACCTGTTCAAAAACCCGAGCCAGGAGATTGCCATCGATGTTGCCGCCGCACAAAATCACGCAAACTTGATCGCTCGGCTCGAGCGAAACTTTCCCGGCAAGCAGTGCGGCGACACCGGCAGCGCCCGCACCTTCAACCACCAGTTTGGCGCGTTGCCCGCAATGCACGATGGCTCGAGCAATTTCGTCATCGGTCACTTCGAGCACGTCATCGACGAGGGCTTTGATGATCGGCAGGGTCAGGTCGCCAGGACGTTTGACGGCGATACCATCGGCAATGGTTTGCGCAGCGGCAACTTGCACGGGTGCTCCAGCCTGCAACGATGGCAGCACGGCAGAACACCCAGCAGCTTGCACACCGATCACTCGAGCGTCGGGTTTGAGGGCTTTGATGGCGGTGGCGATTCCGGCGATCAGGCCGCCGCCGCCAATCGGAATCACGAAGACGTTCGCATCCGGCAACGCCTCGAGCATTTCCAAACCAATCGTGCCTTGACCGGCGATCACGGCGGGATCGTTGAAGGCATGAACATAGATGAAGCCCTCAGATTCGCTCAGGGTTCGGGCATGGGCGGCGGAATCATCGAAGGTTGCGCCCTCAAGAATCACGTGCGCACCGTAATCTCGGGTGGCAACAACTTTGGTCAATGGCGCAAAGGTCGGCATGATGATCGTGCTCGAGATGCCCAACAGACTCGCGGCGAGGGCGACACCTTGGGCGTGATTTCCGGCACTTGGCGCGATCACCCCTCGGGCACGTTCGGATGCGGTCAGGCTCGAGATTTTCGTGTATGCCCCACGAATCTTGAACGAACCGGCGCGTTGCAGGCATTCGGCTTTCAAACTGACTTTGACGCCGAGCAGTTTGGAGAGCGTGTCATCCTCAAGCATCGGTGTGGCGGTGATGATGCCGTTTAACGTGGCTCGTGCGGCACGAATCGAGTCCAGATTGATCGGCAGATCGACAAGGCTCGAAGTTGAATTGGGCATGTCTCGAGTCTAGGCCCAAGTGTGGCATCGGACAAGCGAAAATATTGCGTGAATGCAGCAAAAATCGGGCAAAGATTGCGAAACCTCAAGAAAACCGTCTCAAGTTCATCCCAGAGGGCCATGGCAGCGCAACATTCAGAGAAATTGAACCCTCGAGCCATTCCAGTCAGGGTTCTGTCAGAAGCAAAGCTTAAAATGAGCTTTATCTCTGGGGCGCACACTGCGTGTACCCAGAACGGCAAGCGGTCACAGACCCGGTTGATCTCGAGCCGTTAGG
>JAYURE010000118.1:0-2217 GCA_043756345.1 Deinococcales bacterium
CCGAGGCCGATTTGCGTGATGTCCTGTCCAAACCGCTCGAGGCTGCGGTGGTTCACAACGAACTTCTTGAGACCATCCGCGAGTATCAGGCATTGACCACGGTGGCGCTCGAGGAGGGTCCAGGCACGGCGCACCGTGTCAAACGGCTCGAGCTTACCAAGAAAAGTCTGGCTGAACTTGACCTGACCAATTGTATTGTCCTCGCACCACTCGATGATCTGCCTGCGCTACTCGAGCTGCCGAACGCTCAAGTGCCGAACTTGACCGATTTCAAACCTGGTGAGGCTTCTCGTTTTCGTTCGGTCGTGGATCGTGCCTACCGGCTCGAAGAATCGGATGACTTGAACATCTTGGTTCACGCACTGCTTGAGTTGGATGGTCCGCCCGATTCAAGTCTGGGCCGGATTGCGCTCGAGGCCCGGTTCGCGGCGAGCGGCCTGTATCTTGCCGTCGGTGATCTCGAGAGCGCCAGAGATTTGCTCGAGGCTGTGGCGATGGGGCAGTTTGAACGCCCCGCGTACCTGCCGGGATTCGTGCTCTCGAGACTGGGCCAAGTTCGGGATTTGCAAGACGAACGCGACATGGCAATTCGCGCCTACCGTGCGGCGCTTGGATTGTCGTGGTTGCCACTCGAGGCGCGTCAGGTTTGTGAATCTGGGCTCGAGCGTCCGTTTCGTTTGGCCTGATTTTCGAGTTCCACTGGACTGTAAATGACGACATGATCGCGCCGATCTGAAATGCGAATCTGGTTGCCTTTCGCGGCCCGCATGATCACGGTCGGAGCCCTCGGATTTGGACGCAAACCGCTCAGGCCGCGCATTTCGACGTAACGCCGGTCGGCCCAGAATTGCTCTCCGGTCGCGGGTGGGTCGTGCAGGAACGCAAAAACGAGTGCGTGAATCTTAACCAGCGACCAGAGTCCAAGCAATGCCGTGATCTGCCACAGCGTCTGATTGTTGCGACTCGAGTAGGTTGGCAGGTTGTACAGCACGTCGATAACCACAAAATGCAGCATGAAGGTTGTCAGGCCGCCCCGACCGAGCGGCTCAAGGAACCAACCGAACAACGCCCGCAATGGCTTCCAGTGCCAACTGACGAGGATGTACGCGGTTTGCAACTCGAGCGCCACCAATGCCAGTCGGACGGGTCGGAGCCATTCTCGAGCACCGAGCATTTCGGGCAGCGACGGCCAGATGGCAAAATTGGTCAGGAACAACCAGGCGAAACCGAGACCGACGACCACAGTCGTCACCTCGAGCACGCCGCGCAGTTGACGGGATTCGGCCAGGACTCGAGCGAGGTCTGTGCGGTGATAGCCGATCACGAGTCCAGCGAAGAACAAAATTTGCCAGGTCGCAGGGTCAAAGAACGATGTGAGCGGAGTGTGCATCAACTTGGGAACAGTCACACCAAGAACATAGACCAGGCTCGAGGTGAGCACGACCAACCAGGCTCGACGGTCTGCGAACGCCCAGAATGCGAGCGGCGCGAGCAGCATCAGCGCGACGTACAACACCAGGATTTCGCTGCCATGCGTGCCAGCCCGAAGCGTCAAGGAACGCCATACGAAGTTCAGAAACTGCTCCGGTTGAACCTCTGGACGCGCCCACAATCGGTACTGTGTGAACACGCCGAGCGCCCCGAACCCGAGCGCCAAGACGACACTGGCGTAATACAAGGTTCGGACTCGGGTCAGGACGCGCTTCACGGATTGCTGCAAACTCGAGCGCGAACTGAGAATCCCAAGCGTCAAACCGGAGATCAGGTAGAAGGCTTCGGCGGCAGAGGTGAAAAACTGCAATTGTCCAGTCAGAAAGTACAAGCTCGAGCGGCCACCGAAATGGTCAATCGTCATCACCACAAAGCAGTAGCCGCGCAGCCAATCCAATCGCGGATCGCGTTTTCCAGTACCACGGTAGACCGGTGAGATGCGTCGCCAGAACGCCCATAACCACCCGGAAAACAGGCCGACATCCGCACGCCACTCCTCGAGCATGGTGGTTGGCGGTCGGTCCGGGCGAAGGTTCGGTGGCAGCGGTTGTGTGTCCGTCAAATTCACAGTGTTTTCCCTCGAGCATTGGGGTTTTGGTGCGCAAAAATCGGCTTCGACTCACAGCCTCACATTCGAGAATTAAAATCCTGTGAAGGTTGGCCCAACACACGGGGTGTCTGTGGATTCGATGAAGTTTCGACATCCAAACCGACACTGGCTCGAGG
>JAYURE010000119.1:0-6047 GCA_043756345.1 Deinococcales bacterium
TAAACCCGCAACTCGTCGTAATACGCATTGCGTTCCACCGCCACCCGACCCGCCCTCGAGATCATCTCCACCATCTTGTCCCGGCTCAACCCGAGCGGACTGGTCGCGCCCGCCGCGTGCGCGATGTGTTCCTCGATGATCGTACCGTCCACGTCCGAGACACCCCAATCGAGGCCAACTTGTACCAGGTCGCTCGAGATCATCACCCAGTAGCCTTTGACGTGCTGGAAATTGTCGAGGTAAATCCTCGAGACGGCCAGGTTGCGCAGGTCGTCAATGCCGGTGGTGAATTCTGTTTTGCCCAGGTTGAAGGCGAGCGCGTTCGCGTCCGGTTGGAACGCCAGCGGAATGAAGCTGTGAAAGCCAGCGGTTTCGTCTTGCAGGGTTCGCAGTCGGTCCATGTGATCGAGCCGTTCCTCGAGCGTTTCGATGTGTCCATAGAGCATCGTCGCGTTGGTGCGAATGCCCATGCCGTGCGCCTCACGGTGAATTTGCAACCATTTGTCGGCACTGACTTTGCGGTTCGCAATTTGCAAACGCACACGGTCCGCGAAGATTTCTGCGCCACCTCCGGGCATTGCGGCCAGGCCAGCCTCTTTGAGTTCTTGCAAAACCTCGAGCGTGCTTTTCTTGGCGAGGTGCGAGAAATGTTCAATCTCGGCGGCAGTGAAGGCTTTGACTTGCAATCCGGGGAAATTCGCATTCAAGGCGCGAACCATTTCCGGGTAGTAGCTCCAGGGTCGGGTTGGGTGATGCCCGCTGCTCATGTGCAATTCTTGCAATCCTGGTTCGTACTTTTCGCGCACGTGCGCGATCACGTCCTCGACGCTGTAATCCCAGGCTCGAGCCTCGGTTTTGTGCGCCGCGAAAGCGCAAAAGGTGCAGCCGACGTAACAGATGTTGGTGAACTCGAGGCGCATCGAATGCACAAAGTAAGTTTTGTCGCCATTTTTGCGTTCACGCACGATATTGGCGAGTCTCGATAGCGTGTTCAGGTCGTGCGTCTCGAACAGGACCATGCCCTCTTTGAAGGTCAGTCGTTCGCCCGCGAGGACTTTTTCGGCAATCGGCTCGAGTTTCGGATCGAGGATTTTCATATCGTGATTCTAGCGCTTGGGAAAGAAATCACAGTCGTCTCGAGCACAAGATCGATGCTAGCCTTTTCGCATGACCCGTCTCCAAATCCAAACCAGCCTCGGCAAGATTGTCCTCGAGACCAGCCCGCAGGCACCGATCACCAGCGCGAACTTCTTGCGTTACGTCAACGAAAACCGTTACCGAGGCGCGAGTTTTTACCGCACGGTCCGGTTGGACAATCAAGCGCAAAGCCCAATCAAAATCGAGGTCATTCAGGGCGGCATCGGCATGGATGAGCACCCGGCCAAACTGCCGAACATCCCGCTCGAGACCACGGTACAGACCGGGTTGAAGCACTTGCACGGCACGGTTTCAATGTCGCGGTTCAGCCCGGATTCGGCGCATTCAGAAATTTTTATTTGCATTGGATCACAACCCGAATTGGATTTCGGTGGGCAACGCCACCCGGACGGGCAAGGCTTCGCGGCCTTCGCGCAAGTGATCGAAGGCATGGATGTCGTGCTCGAGATTCAGGCCCAACCCAGCGGCAGCCACACGCCACCGGTCCAAGGGCAATGGTTGCTCGAGCCGGTCTTGATTGAAACTGTATCCTGCCTGTGATGCTCGAGTTGCACCATTGATCTCCCATCTGGTGCTACCATTTGCGCATGAGCCAGACCTTGCAGATTACCGTTCCAGAGAAAGTCTTTGCATCCCTTGAACGCACCGCCAAAAGCGTTCAACAACCGCTCGAGCAAGTCGCAGCAGAATGGCTCGAGCGCGTTGCCACATCCCAGGACGATCCATTGGATGCACTGGTTGGGTCGTTCTCGAGCAGTGGCAGCGACTGGGCAGAAAAGCATGATGCCCATCTGGGTGAGGCCATCAAACGGTCGCTCGAGTGAAGGATGTTTTTGCAGACACGGCAGGTTGGGCGCATTTATTGGATTCAAGTCAAGAACACCATGCGCTTGCCAGTTCAATTTACGAATTGGTTCGGCAGGGCAGTCGGCGTTTCGTGACCACCAATTACGTTTTGACCGAGTTGGTTGCTCTGTTCACCAGCCCATTGCGATTGCCTCGAACGCAAGTCATTGCCATGATCAACGGTCTGAAGTCCTCAAGATTCGTGCAGATTGTTCATGTGGATGAAACCCTCGATGCCCAAGCATGGGAATTGTTGTCCAACCGTCAGGACAAAACCTGGAGTTTGGTGGACTGCTCGAGCTTCGTGGTCATGCAACGCGAAGGATTGACAGATGCTCTGACCACAGATCATCACTTTGGACAGGCCGGTTTTGTGACGCTGCTCAAGCCGGGTTCGTAAGCTCGAGCCAGTAAGCCATGGTGCATTTCAGCCTCGAGCCATCAACCGGTACAATCACGTGATGACCCAAGCCTCGAATCCAGTTAAAACCCGCATCGCGCCCAGCCCAACCGGTGATCCTCACGTCGGCACGGCATACCAGGCGTTGTTCAATTACGTTTTCGCCAAGCAAAACAACGGTGCGTTCATCGTCCGCATCGAGGACACGGATCGCGCACGGTTCAATCCCGAATCGCAAAAACGCATCCTCGAGATGCTTGAATGGTTGAACGTCGCCCCGGATGAATCCCCGGTGGTCGGTGGCCCGAGTGCCCCGTACATTCAGACCGAACGCGCAGCCACGCACCAAAAATACGCGAATGAAATGCTTAGTGCTGGCAAGGCGTACCGGGCGTTTGACACGAGTGAAGAACTCGAGGCGCGACGCAAAATTGCGGAGGCTGCGAAAGTGTCGTATCGCGGTTATGACCGACGCGACCGTGACATGCCGAAAGCTGAATCGGATGCTCGAGCCGCTGCGGGCGAACCGTTCGTGATTCGCCTCAAAGCCCCACTCGAGGGCAGCGTCATGGTCCATGACCGTTTGCGTGGCGAGGTCGTCTTTCAGGCCAGCGAACTTGACGACAAGGTGTTGTTGAAGGCCGATGGTTTCCCGACCTATCACCTGGCCGCCATGAGTGACGATCACGACATGGGTGTGACCCACGTCATTCGTGCCGAGGAATGGTTGACCAGCACCCCGATCCACGTGCTGATCATTCAGGCGATGGGTTGGGAATTGCCCGAATGGATTCACACGCCATTGTTGCGCAACCCGGACAAATCCAAACTCTCGAAACGCAAATCGAACACCAGTGTCGAAAGCTACCGCGAACTTGGGATTTTTCCAGAGGCGATCCTCAATTACCTCGGGACGATGGCGTTCTCGATGCCACCGAACGCGGACGGCACGCCTCGAGAAGTGTTTTCGGTGCAAGACCTGATCACGCATTTTTCCTGGGAGCGCGTCAGCCTTGGCGGACCCGTGTTTGATCTCGAGAAGTTGACTTGGCTGAACGGCAAGTACATCCGTGAGGTTTTCACGCCCGCCGACCTTGCCGCTCGAGCCACACCGTTTCTCGAGCGTGCCGGATTTGATGTCAGCGATGCGGTTTACGTTGGAAATGTCGTTCACGTTTTGCGCGAACGTTTCAACCTGCTTTCGGAATTGCCGGAGAAAGCCGTGTACTTTTTTGTCGAACCCGATCTGACAAAACTCGAGGACAAACCTCGTGCCAAACTTGAGGAAGGCAAGGTTCACATGCCCGGATTGCTTGCCGTTCTTGAGGGCGCAGGTCTTTGGGATCATGCGACGCTCGAGCCGTTGGTGAAAGCCTTTGCCGAAAGCACAGGCGCAAAACTTGGTGCGGTCATGCAGCCATTGCGTGTTGCCCTGACCGGCAGGCTCGAGAGTCCAGGCATGTTTGAACTGCTTGAAGTGCTGGGAAGAGAGAAAACGCTCGAGCGAATTCAGGTGGTTTCGCAGTAATCTCGAGAGCCTTTATGAGAAATTTATGCTTGTGCTACCCGAGTCCGGTTTGCAGCGATCTCCGACCTCGACTATTGGCTAGGCATTGTCTGTGACGGATCGAAGTACGTTTCCCTGCACCGAGTTGGAATTTGACCTGTAAGGGTTTCGTTAGATTTCATATGAGACATTCCTCACAGGTACTCATTATCTGAGGAGTGATCATGATTCAACAACTTCAACAACACCTGCGCAAATCCGCCCACCTCACCACAGGTCTCGCCGTCGCATTGCTGGTCGGTTGCGGTAGCACACCACAGCAAACCGCACGTCAACCCGAATCGTTCGCTTACGTGCAAACCGTGAACATCACCAGCAACGACACCACCTCGAGCATCGAAAGCCACTACCAAGGCAAGATCGTGACCTGGCAACCCGAGGCAGGATTTGCCATCCTCGAGACGAACCTCGCACCTCGCAAATTATCCGCTACCGCCGTGACCACAGTGCCAGCACCAACCAACACCGGGGTTGTCACGATTGCTGAAGGCTCGAGGGTCTGGGGCAGTGGTTCAAGAGTTTGGGGCAGTGGTTCAAGAGTTTGGGGCAGTGGTGGACTGGTCAATGCCTTCCTTGGCGACATGGAAGTCTGGGCTCCAGGTTGGGGCGGTCGGACCATTTCAACCAGCGCATACCCGACGGCCTCAAGTAAAAACATGTACGCCTTCATCGGCAGCACTTACGGGTTGACCATAGGTAAATTGTTTGGCTTCACTGGCGGGATCTACCTGGGGGATGGCCAGAAATTGGCCCCCAAGCTGGGCAAAGGCCTCAAGGTTGCCGTGATTGATACCGGCGTGGACCTCCAGCACCCTGGGCTTGCAGGCGATGCCACCCAGCCTTCGCATCTGGCCCCAGCAACCGATTGGAAAGACTTCGTTGATGGTGACGCGATCCCGCAAGAAGTCAGCACGACTACCGGTAACAACGAAGGTTACGGTCACGGAACCGGCGTGGCTGGTCTGATCCTGCAAGTCGCGCCTTACGCCTCGATCATGCCAATTCGGGTGCTCAACTCGGACGGTATCGGCGACTCGAGCAATGTGGTTAAAGCCATCGATTGGGCCGTGACCCACGGGGCAAAAGTCATCAACCTCTCGCTCGGCACGCTCGAGCCATCCGAGGAGTTGCGCACCATGGTTGCCTGGGCGACCTCAAAAGGGGTCTTCACCGTCACCGCTGCGGGCAACAACGACAACACCCAAGCGATGTACCCAGCCTCCTACGCCAAAGATGCCGCAAGCGGAGGAGCCCGTTTGATCAGCGTCGGTAACACGGGCAGTCGCAACGTCAACGGTGATTTGCTGACCACCTACCTGTTGGGGCAATTGGGGCTTCCAGCCAAGCAGTTTGACGAAAAATCCCCAGTCTCGGTGTACGGCAGCAGTGTGGAACTGTACGCGCCAGGTGAACTGATGATGACCCTGGCTCCAGAGGCGCAGGTGGGTCCATGGACAGGGACATCCTTTGCCGCGCCGGTTGTTGCGGGCAGCCTCGCCTTGGCACTCGCAGAACCACTGACCGCCACCCAACTGGCCCGCGTTCCGACGGCCATCACCTCGAGTGCCGACCCCATTGCGAGCAGCAACACAACGGTTGCAGGCAATCAGGGCATGGTGCGATTGAATGTCAATAAATTCCTGAAAACCGTGCTCGGCCTCAAGTAAAACCCTCCAGTCACATTGGCTTGAACATTGATTGAAGATTGTAATGCGCCGTGCATTTGAACCGATGCACGGCGCGAACTTTGCTACCCTGAACAGTGAGAAACGATGCCCATTACTGGCCCCAGCGCAGATACAAGTGACCGAGAAGAGGTTCGTCATCTGCTCGATGATGCTTGGCAGTGTATCGAAAACCAACCCGATCAGGCGCTCGAGCAAGCAGAAGCGGCACAACTTCTGGCCCTGAACGGTCAAGAACTCGCTGAAAGCCTGTGGTTGCAAGCCAAATGCCTGATTCGCATTGGGACGCTCGAGCAGGCCAAACCACTGCTGGTCGAGGCAGTCGAACAGTTTGCGCAATCTGATGACCCACGTCGATTGGATTGCCAGACGGCACTGGCCGAACTGCTTC
>JAYURE010000120.1:0-2212 GCA_043756345.1 Deinococcales bacterium
GGTTTCGGCGTGGCGGACCGTGCAACCGCGCATGGCATTGCGGCTGTAGCTGACGGCGTGGTTGTCGGCAGTGCGCTCGTGACCACGGCGGGCAAAGGCGAAAGTCTCGAGGCGTTGTCACGTGAAATTCTCGAGGGTTGCCAACGCTAAGATTTAGAATGGATTGTTGATGGCTCGAGTCTTCTGCTCGGGTCATTTTCGTGCCCGCTTACAAACTCGGGCATCTGGCCTCGAGCCTCAACTCATGGTGCGGTTACGACCGGCTCGCTTGGCGATGTACAAATTCGTATCGGCAATGTTCAGCAGTGCGACCCGACCCTGTTGCTGATCCGCCTCACTGATACCAATGCTGACGGTGACACTCAGGGTGGCGTGAACGCTGGCCCAATCGAAACGTTCAACCTTGAGACGCAATCGCTCGAGCACGGTTGCAGCGGTGGCTTTGGTGGTGTTCGGCAAGATAAACGCGAATTCCTCGCCGCCGTAACGTCCAACCGTATCCTGTTCGCGCACTTGCGTGCGAAAAATCCTGGCGATCACGCGCAAAACTTCATCACCGACCGCGTGCGAAAACCGGTCATTGACTTGCTTGAAGTAATCAATATCGGCAAGCGCCACACAGAGCGGCGTCTCGAGATTTGCGGCCTGTGTGCATTCGTGATCCAGCAGGCGCTCGAGGTAACGGCGGTTCGGTAATCCGGTCAGGCCATCGTGCGTGGCGTCGCGTTCAAGTTGTTCGCTTTGCAGCATCAGTGCTTGGTTGACGCGGGCCAGTTCGAGGCGTTGTGTGCGTTCGAGTTCGGCTTGGCGTGTCGCCTCGCTGAAGCTGTGTTGCATGGTTAGGGCCATGGTGCGTTGCTGCCCTTCCTTGGCGCGTTGCCGGTCGTTCCATTCCAGGCTGGCTTTGAGTGCGCTTAAAGCCTGTTCGGGTTGCCCGTTTCGTTCGAGGGCACTCGAGAGCGTCCGATAAACCCTGGCCGCAAGCGTGGTGTCACCAAGGCTTTCAACTTTGGGCACGCAGGCTTGCAGCAACCCGAGGGCTTCGCTGGTGTCCGCCTCCGTTGCCGGTTGCTTCAGCAGCACCCGAGCGAGGCGATACGTGGCATCCACTTCGGAATGCGGGCGTTGGTTGCGAACCGCGAGCGTCATTGCCCAACGCAACGAACGCCGCGCCAAGTCTGGACGGTCCAGGTACGAAAACGTCCGACCGAGGCTTTGCAGGCTTTCGATCATCATGCGGTTTTGCCTGGTGCGGTGCGCGACACGACAGGCGCGTTTGAGAAAATCCATCGCCCGGTCATCGCGTAACTTCAGGTATTGCGTCCCGATGCCCTTCAAAATTGCAGCCTCGAGCGAACGCATCTCGAGTTGAATGGTGATCTCGAGGGCCGCGAAGTCGTATTCCAAACTGCGTTCATGTGCGCCGAGCGCCGCGTAATCGATGGCGAGATTCGAGAGGGCCACGGCCTCACCGTGCCGACTTCCATTGCGCCGGTACGCCTCGAGCGCCCGCAATTGATACTCGAGGCTGTTGTTGATGTCGCTCAGGCCGTTATAAACCATGGAAATGCTGTTGAGCACCATCGCCTGGATGCCATCGTCAGCACTGCTGTTCGCCTGAACCAACGCCTCGAGCAGCACGGTCATGGCTTGCGGGTAATCGCCCTGCGAGTATTTGACGTAACCGATCAAATCCAGCGTTGAGGCCAGATCAGTCGATTGCCCGACTTGCAACCCTCGAGCCTCCTCGAGCGCAATCAGGGCCGCCTCGAATTGATCGCATTCGTTCAGGTACGTGCCGAGCGTGAATGCGGCCTCAGCCCGTTTGTCCTGCGGCAAATCTTGCGCCAGAGCGGGCAAGGTGCGGGCAAGCTCGAGCTTTTGGCGCGGATCATCAATGCTTACGATCTCGGATTTCAAGGCATGGAAACGCTCGAGCATCATTGCCGATGTCAATGGGGTCACGCTTGGTTCCGATACGGTAGACATGAAACTCACTTTAGACTGTACAGCACAGGTTATTCACAAATCATGACAGCTTCCAGGTTTCGGTCTGGCCTGCACTTCGGTAAACTCGAGGCGATGAGTCTTCCTTTCGGTCCCGGCGTGACCCTCGAACCCAATCCTGCCCTTCCGTGGCAATCGCTTTCGCAACTCGAGTTTTTGGTGCTGGTCGGTGTGACGGGTGTGGGTAAAACCACGACGCTCGAGG
>JAYURE010000121.1:0-6038 GCA_043756345.1 Deinococcales bacterium
AACAGTCGCAGCTTGGAAAAAGAATTTTGCACGGCTCGAGGTTGAGTGTGATCTGTGATGATCGGCACCCGTGATGTACTTCCGACAAAATCTGCATGATCTCGGGCACGATCTCGGGCACGAACTGGAATGGCTTGATTGGAACCTGCTCGAGTCGCATTGACCCGTCGCACGCGATCCAACATCTTCGCCTTCAAATTCTGTGGTGGTTCCTCGAGCGGAATGGATCGGGCCAAAACACAGACCGCCTCGAGATACCAAACGTAACTTGCTCGCGCCTCAGGATTGAGTGCCAAGTACGCTTCAAGCAACGGCACCTCGTCCGGCTCGAGTGCTCCGAGCGCGTGCATTGGAATCAAATCGTGAAGTTCGGCATTCGACATGGAATGGTTCATACAACTTCCTCGAAATGGGCTCGCAAGCGTTGCAGGGCGCTTCTGGCACGGGATTTGAGTGTACCCAACGGCATGCCGGTGCGGGCCGCCAATTGCGAATGTGACAAACCCTCGAAGTACAACGCCTCGAGCACCAAGCGGTCTGAAGTCTCGAGCATGTCCAAGGCTTTGGCGGCAACCATCCGATCCAAAACCAGATCCGATGCGTCCGAATTGCCAGAGTACATTTGACTGGCGGAATTGATGGCGGCATCGTCAAGTTCTTCCGTTTTCCGGTTCTGATTTCGACGATAAACATCGACAGCGGTGTGATGCGCAATCGTCATCAGCCAGGCCAGGACCGTGCCTCGAGATGGATCGAAATCGGCAGCTTTGTTCCAGACTCGGACAAACACGTCTTGCATCACCTCCTCGGAATCGGTTTGGGTTCGCAGAATCTTGCGGGCCAACGAGTACACAACCGTCGAATGACGGTCATAGAACGCCTCGAAAGCCATCTCTGAACGTTGGGCAATATGGATGAGCAGGTGCTCGTCTTGGGTCGTTTCAAACATTCGGATTGCGGACCGCCTTGCGTGTGGGTGGTGAATGCCGGTGAGCAACCGAAAACAATCTATCGAGAACAATCTGTGGAGCAACTTCGGGAGCGTTTGCCAGCCCCGTTGTTTGGGTATACGTGGTCAAACGGAATTTGGATGATCAGTGATTTTGGGTGGAAAGTTCAAGCGCGAATAGCCCGCCAGGTGCTGTCTTGTGAGCAAGAAAGTGGAAAGTGGAAAGTGGAAAGTGGAAAGTGGAACGTCAAGCCTGACGCACTTTGCGTTTTGCTCGAATTGCCGAACAACTCGCCCAATGTCCGAGATCACGCAAATGCAATGCTCGAGGTTCAGGCTGTGTGGCACGCACAAATGATGTTTGATCTCAAGCCAAAATGCTCGAGGTCATCCAATCTTGAAATCCGTTCGTATACCCACTTGAAGCGCTTTTCGCACGGCTGAGGCCTCAGCCGAATTGCTTGAATTCAACTTGGAGGACACCATGAACGACCGTAAAATCAACCGCCGTCAGGCATTGCAAAACTTTGGACTCGTCGGTGTAGGCGCGGCGCTCGCTGCCTGCACCCCAGGCGTGATCGCCGTTGATCCGCCCGCCAAACCAGACATTGACGTGGCCGTGCTCAACTTCGCCCTCAACCTCGAGTACCTGGAAGCAGAATTTTACTTGTGGGCCGCATTCGGTCGCGGTTTGTCCGATGCCGATGCGGGCAACGGTCCAGCCTCGGTCGGTGGAAGGCAACTGACCTACACCGGTCAACCCATCGATGGTGCAGTCAAGGCGTACATCGAAGAGATCGCCATTGACGAAGAGAACCACGTCAAATTCTTGCGCAAAGCCCTCGGCGATAAGGCCGTGCCCCGTCCGAAAATCAACATCGGTGGCGCTCCGGGCGATGCGTTCTACGAGGCGGGTAAGGCCGCATCGAATGGCGCAATTCTCGGCTTCGATCCTTACGCCAACGCCTTGTTCTTTTTGCACGGCGCATTCATCTTCGAGGATGTTGGTGTGACCGCGTACAAGGGCGCATCACCATTGATCACCAACGCGGGCTATCTCGAGGCCGCCGCTGGAATCCTGGCAGTCGAGGCGTATCACGCGGGCGAGATTCGCACACTGTTGTACAGCCAACGCGACGTGGTTGCGGTTCCGGGATTCAAAGTCTCAGATATTGTTCAGGCGATCTCGAATCTGCGCGGCAGCGTCGGTGGCGGCAAAGACCAAGGCATTCTCGGTGCGGGCGGCAAGGGCAACATCTTGCCAACCGATGAGAATTCAATCGCGTTCTCGAGGACAACCCGTGAAGTCTTGAACATCGCTTACGGCGCGAAAGATGCGACCAAAGGTTCGTTCTTCCCAGAGGGTTTGAACGGCACGATCAAGTAACCCAGAGCAACATTCCCAGATCAACATTCCCAGATCAACATTCACTGTCGCTTGCGGCTTTTCTTGAATGACACACTCGAGAACCCCACGCTCGGGTGTGTCATCAATCTTGCACTGGCTCGAGATGACCGGCTCGAGATGACCGGCTCGAGATTATCGGCTCGAGAAGAGGAGGCATTTGTGTTTGGACTTGGCGGACCAGAAATCATGATCGTGCTCGCATTGGGCTTGGTGTTGTTCGGCGCGAAAAAACTTCCAGAACTCGGCAAGGGATTGGGCGCGGGAATACGAGAATTCAAGAAAGGCGTCAGCGATATGCGCGGCGATCTCGAGCAATCCTTGAAAGACGAACCTCAACATTGAACGCCTCAAAAAAATTGGCAAACTGTATGACTGAACCTTTTCCGCGACAACCCACGTGCTCGGATTGCCCTTGGCGGGTCAACAGCAAACGCTTTGTGTGGTCAGTTGAACGCTTCCATGACCTGCGACTCGACATGATGCAAACGGTGCAAAAAATCATGGTCTGTCACCACTCGAACGAAATCACTTGCCAAGGTTTTCTCGAGGTCAGCAAAACCTTGCACCTGCGCGTCTGGCTTGCCCGAGCGCGGGGTGAAACAAATCCAGGTACTCCTGAACGCTCAGCATTTTTTCCAAGCTTTGAAGCCATGGCCGATGCCAATGGCGCAGGTCTGTTCGATTGGACGCAAACCCTCGAGCCTGGTGATCGCGTGGTACATTTCAAGTACGGTCTGGCCCGAACCGTGCTCGAGGTCAAGCGTGTGCATGATGGCATCGTGGACACTTGCGGCAACGGCACGATGTATCGCTTCAATTGCTTGGGGTACGAATTGCAAACCGTGATTGACAGCCGCATTCTTCCAGCCACAAACGCGACCTTGAAGCTGGTTGGGCAGGAAGTCAAAGCGGTTTGAACCTCGAGAATATCGATGGCTTTCAGAATCAGGTTCGTGCAAACTCGAGCGCCGCATTCGCCAGCAATTCCGCAGCCAGTGGCAAAGCGCGTTCGTCATCGAAATCAAACCCAGGATGATGATGCGGTTTGTTGCGCCCGGTGCTCGCGTCATTGCTGCCCACAAAAAAGTACACGCCGGGACGACGCGACAAAAATTCGGACATGTCATCGCCACCCATGGTCGGCTCGGCGAGTTGCACCTCGGCGATACCGCTCGAGACTTGCTGGAAACGTTCGGTCAGGGTCGCATCGTTGACCACCGGTGGCGGCGCGGCGAACCATTCGACCCGCGCACGACCACCCAAAGCGCTCGAGAGGCCCGCACTTAATTCCTCGATTCGCCTGATCAAATGCTGGCGCAATTCCGGGTTGAAAGTTCGCAACGTGCCACGCAACTCTGCCGATTCTGGAATGATGTTGTGCGCCCCCTGCCCGGCAATGACTGTTGTGATGCTGATGACGCTCGTTTGGATCGGATCGGTTTCCCTCGAGACGAGCGTCTGCAACGCCGTGATCAAATGCGCCGCAATCACCACCGGATCGACCGCCCGATGCGGCACTGCCGCATGACCACCGCTGCCACCAACATGGATGATGAACGAATCCGGCGCGGCCATCACCGGACCGGGCCGCACACCGACCCAACCGACCGGCATGTCATTCCACAAATGCAAACCCAGCACCGCATCGACACCCTCGAGCATTTTCGGTTTGTCCTCGAGCATTCTGATCGCACCGTTGACAATTTCCTCGGCGGGTTGAAAGACGAAACGAAAGTTTCCAGTCAAGTTTGACTTGTGCTTGGCGAACAAACTTGCGACATGCGCGGCGATGCTCGCGTGACCATCGTGCCCGCAGGCGTGCATTGCTCCGGGCGTTTGTGAAGCGTACTCTGCGCCGGTCGTCTCGAGGATCGGCAATGCATCGATGTCCGCCCGCAACATCACGGTTTTGCCCGCGTGCGCCCCGCGCAATTCTGCGATCACGCCGGTTCCACCGACGCCACGGGAGACCTCGAGCCCCAAAGATTCCAAGTGATCGGCGAGGATGCCAGCGGTACGGAATTCCTGGAAACCGATTTCTGGATGCCGGTGAAAGTCACGGCGCATGGCGATCATCGAAGGTGATAGCGCCCGGATTTCTTCGTGGAGATTCATGGGAAGAGTCTAACGCTGAAGCTTGAAGGCTCGAGCGAGTGCTGGGTTTAACTTGCCCAAACGACATGTTCATAGTAGCATGAACACCGAGGCGTGAATGGCATACCAATTTTTTCTGGCCCGCCACCCCAACCGTCCTCGCTCCCGGCGGCACCTGATCATCGAAGATTTTCTCGAGATCGCCCGCGCCTCAAAAGTCATCTGCCTGCGCAAAATGATCGAAATGACCCAAGATTTGCTCGAGCATGGCCTGAAATCCAGGTACGTCAAACCCCTCGGTGGTCCGCTCTACGAACTCAAAGACCGCACAGCCGACGGTGGAGCCCGCGTCTACTTCCTGCGCTACGGCACAAACGGATTCATCCTCGGTCGGGCCGAATGCAAAAAAGAGGACGCCGCCGACGAAACCCTGCTCTCAAGCCTGCTCGACGTGATCCAAGCCATCGAAAATCAACCCTCTCTGCTCGACTGAGGTTCCCATGAGCACCCCGAAAGATCCGCGCCTGACCGCCCTGCTCGGCACGCCCGAACGCACGATTCAAGCCCGCAAAACCCTGCCCAACTTTCTCGATCAGGTCACAGCGCAGCAACTCCAGGGTGCCGCCGCCGAAGCTGTGGCAATGGCCGGGGTTGGGCAATTGCTGCAACAGGCACGGCAACGGCGCGGCATGTCCCTGCGCGATGCCGCCCGCAGGATGGACCGCAGCCCCTCACGGGTGGTCGCCATCGAACAGGCAACGACCGAGGTCACGGTCGCTACGCTGACCCGGTTGGCCCAGGCGCTCGGTTATCGCACAGAAATCCGGCTGGTCCCCATGGACGGTGACGGGTCCGACCTGAGCGCGACAATGACCATCCCCGAAGAAGAACAACCTGCCCAAGGTGAACCTCGAGCGTTGCTCAAAGGTTCTGTTCACCTGCCCGCACGCAAGTCTCGGGTGGCCGTGTAACCATGCTCGAGCAGCTTGAGGGCACAGATTTATTCGTGAAGATTCGTGGCAGCAGTGTACGCCGAGGACGTAGGATTGGGCTGTGATTGACACGGGTTTTGGGAAGGCTCGAGGTTATGAGGTTGGACGGGCGGGGAAACGGTGGGCGAAGCCCACCCTACGGCTAGCTACGGCTAGCTTAGATTAGAATGTACGAAGACTGAATAAAAATGTGCCAGATCGATGAATTGAGGTTTCAAGCTGCTGCTTTCCCTGGACCTTCAAGAAGGGAAAGTCCAGATATCCTATAACACCTGGATCTAATTCTGACTTACGCTTACCAACGCTCAAAGCCCGAAAGGATAGGGTGTCACCTTCTTTAAAAGTGGTTTCTGCAATATATTTATTGCCTTTCCTCTTAAATTTTTTTGCTTTTCCAGAAGGACTTACAATTTCTGCACGATAATCTTTTAGATTTATTCCTGGGTTGTAGATGTCTAACGTGCTAAATGGATGACATGCTAAACTGGATTTACTACATTACGTCGGGTGCTAGTGGTTCATAGTCCCAACCACAAACCCAAATTTTGGGCTGCGATCTTACGACACACACTCGCCCGTACTGACCAGAACGAAT
>JAYURE010000122.1:0-2197 GCA_043756345.1 Deinococcales bacterium
GGATTGTACCGGCCAGGTCAGGCCATTCCGAGCGAAACGCAACTCGCCAAGGAATTCACAGTCTCACGCATGACGGCCCGCCGCGCATTGGACGAACTCGAGCGTGAAGGTCTGATTTATCGCGTGCAAGGTTCCGGGTCTTTTCCGACTGGGCAGCGTTTTCAACAGGGTGTTTTCAGGATTCAATCGCTCGAGGAGATGTCACTCGCGGTTGGACCGGAGGCTGTTCCGTTCACGCGGGTTTTGCGCAGCGGCCTGCAACGTGCCAACACTCAAACCGCCAAAGCATTGCGCCTCGAACCGGAATCGGCAGTGCTCGAGGTTGTGCGATTGCGTGGCATCAATGAACAACCAGTCTTGCTCGAACGCCGCTTCTTGCGGGCCGAGGCCGAAGTCTTGCTGGGCAAAAACCTGGCCGTCGAAAGCATTCACGAATTGCTGGTCGGTGATTTGCAACTCGAGATCAGCAACGTCGAACAATCTTTGGAAGCTGTGAACCTGGAATCCGAAGAGGCCAACCTGCTCGGGTTGCCGGTTGGTGCAGCCTGCTTCTTGATGCGCCGCACAAGTTTCACGCAGGACGTTCCGTTCTCGTATGCGTCGTACTGGGTTAGGTCAGACCGTGCCGCGTTCATCAGTGTCTTCGTCAGTTGAAGAACAAGTAAAAAGGTCAAAGAAAATTCAAAGGCTCGAGGTTTTGACATTGGTTTTTACTTTGACCTTTTACCTTTCGTCTTTCACCTCGCTTTTCGGTACGCTACAACCATGACCCTCGAGAACTCCCAACATCCTTACCGCATTGGTTACGGCGAAGACGCGCACCGGCTCGAGGCGGGCCGTCCATTGATTCTGGCGGGCATGACCGTGCCGGACTCACCGCTCGGTGCGATTGCTCATTCGGATGGTGACGCGATTCTGCACGCGGTTTCGGATGCATTGCTCTCGAGTTTGGCCTTGGGTGACATTGGCAAGTTGTACCCGGACACGGACCCGCAATGGCGCGGTTTGGATTCGGGCGTGATCTTGCGTGATGTGCTCGAGCGGGTAAAGTCTGCCGGTTTGGGCATCGTGAATCTGGCCGTGGTGGTGACATTGGATCGACCTAAGCTCGGACCGTTGCGGGATGCGATGGCGACGAATTTGGCACGCCTGATGGGACTCGAGGCGAGCAATGTCGGCATCACCTTCAAGACTTCCGAAGGGCTGGCCCCAGCGCACGTGCAAACTCGAGCGACAGTCTTGTTGCGGGTGATCTGATCGGCTCGAGCGACACCTTTTCTGACTTCTCATCCCCTCGAGATTTCATCCATAAACCCGATGCGAAAATTGACCAGAGCGCAATGCTCGAGGTCGGTATCGTTTGTTCTCTCCTGTGAAATTCGTTCAGAGGTTTACCGTGAGATCCATTGCGAAATTTCTGACAGAACCCTTACTCGAAATTTTGAAAGAAATATGTAAGACACGAGATTTTAGGCTGCTCTTGAAAGGCAACTCTCAGGCCTTCGAGGGGATGAACCCAATGATTCAACGCTCACCACGCCGTGCCACATTGGAAGTGCTCGAGGCTGCCCGTCAAGCCCGCCGGGTTCATTGCAGCCCGCCCCGGCCTCGGACCAGTTTGCGCACCAGCCTGCATGGTCGCCCGCAAGTCATGCCGTTCGTGCCCGCTCCGCACCTGAACTGATTCGGCTCGAGTAAATCAGCCCAACTGAACAGGTTGACCCGCAGCAATCGAATACTTTTGTTCTCGGATGTGACATTTGCACGCACAAGTCGCTTCAAATGTGCTTAAGATAAAGCATCATGAGCGACCGGATGCGACCCACCCAAGAACTGCCCGCACTGCGCGGCGTCGAAAACGAAGACGGCTTGATGAGCCTCGCCGGAGGCGCACTCGAGTACAACGGCCAATGGTTCTTCGTGGTCAACGGGCGCGTCACGCATTTCAACGAAGAAACCCAAGAGGCCCGAGGCAAATTGAGCATCTTCGCGCCAAGCAAACCCAGCCTGCGCGAAGGTCCGATTCGCATGCGAATTCATGGCCTCGAGTTTGAAATCACGATGATGCACAGCGCCGAAGCCAAAGTGCCCGGCGAGGTCGCATTGCGCTTCCTGGCGCGGTTGAAGCCGTCGGTCAGTGCGATCACAAGGCTGTAAATCTAGACTGTAAGAACACCTGAAATCAGAATCCCGATCT
>JAYURE010000123.1:0-2196 GCA_043756345.1 Deinococcales bacterium
ATTCTTGAAGGTGGCGGGCCGACCAAGGCGGGATTGGATCAGGCATCGCCACAGAATCCTGTTGTGCTGACCCGAACTTGCGCCCACATTCACGCCGCAAACTCGAGTGCGTTCGATCACGCCAAGATCTCGCTCGAGACAGAACCTCCCACTGGTGGGCAGATTGAATTTGAACGCGGTTGGTTGTTTGAAACCGCACACGGTTTAATGCTGCGTGTGATCCCGGCATTCACAGTTGCAGATTACGAAAAATTCATTCGCGCCGGTCTCGAGTACCTGTCCAGTTTTGGCATCACGTCTTGTACCGATCCCGCTGTTGATCCGGGATTGCTCGAGGCGTACATCAATCTCGAGGCGCGTGGCGAATTGCCGATTCGCGTGAACCTGCTGTTCATTCGTCGGCCCGATGGTGGTTCGCAAACCTACCCGTTGCCCGAGAAATTCGTCTCCGATTTCTTGCGCTGCGACAGCGTGAAATTCTTCGGCGATGGTGGTCTGTCCGGTGCGACCGCCGCCGTCAGCATTCCGTATCAGAACCTCAGTCCTGGATCACCCGCGCATGGCGTGTTGCGTTTTGAAACCGAAGAATTGTACGGCCTGGCACTCGAGGCGCACCAGAACGGTTTTCGCATTGGCACGCACGCGATTGGTGATGTGGCACTCGATCAGATTCTCGAGGTCTACAGACGATTGGCTGAAACGCACGTGAACAACATTCGTCACCGCATCGAACATTTCGGATTACCCGGAAAGAATCACCTCGAGCTTGCGAAATCTTTAGACGTGATCGTGGTGCCGCAACCGATTTTCTTGCACGAATTGCGTGGAAATTTCTTGCGGTATCTGCCAACCGAATTCGTCTCGAGGTGTTACAACTTGCGTTCAATGTTCGACGCTGGTTTGACGGTCGCCTTCTCGAGCGATGGGCCGGTCGTCGCGCAAGTCAATCCGCTCGAGAACATCAAGGCCGCCATGCTCGAGCCGCTGTCTGAGAACGCTCAGGTCACGCTCGAGGAATCACTTCGCGCTTGGACCTCGAACGGAGCCATCGCACAAGGTGACGAAACCAACCGTGGCACACTTGAACCAGGCAAGCACGCCGATTTGATCGTCATGACCGATCCATATTCCACAACGCCCAAGGATTGGAAACTCGAGCAGGCGTTTGTCGCTGCGCGAGAGTTGAAAGTGGAAAGTTCAAGCGCGAACAGCCCGTAAGCGATCCTGCCCGCAAGGTGCATGGTTAGGATCGAGAAGGTGCTGTCTTGTGAGCAAGAAAGTGAAAAGAAAAAACTCAAATCAAACCCAGAAATCTCGAGCCTGTTTTTCACTTTCTACCTTTCACTTTCCACCTTTCACTTTTCACCTTTCAGTTTTCACTTTTCACTTTTCACTTTCTACCTTTCACTTTCCACTCCAGATCCTCCGCCCTCACTTTCACCTTTTACCCAGGAGCCTTATGACCGCAATCACCCGTCCGACCATCGCCGATAATGTTCCAACGCAAGCGTTCATCGCGGGCGTTTGGAGTTCACCCTCGAGCACCTTTGAGGTGCGCAATCCGTTCAACAATGACCTCGTGGCCCGTGTCGCAAATTGCGGGCCGGAAGATGCGAAAGCCGCGCTCGAGAGCGCCGTGGCAGCGTTCACAACTTGGCGGCAAACGAGTGGGTTCGAGAGGGCTGTGATCCTCAAAAAATGGGCCGAACTGATTCGGGCGCACGAACTCGAGATTGGTCGAACGATGACGCTCGAGATGGGAAAACCGATCACGGAGGGGCGTGGCGAAAGTATTTATTGCGCCGCCGCCATTGAATGGAACGCCGAGGAAGCCACGCGCATCGCCGGTGAGGTCGTGCCGTCACGTTTCGCGCACAAACGCGCCTTCTCCCGGCTCGAGCCGGTCGGTGTGGTCTACGGCATCACGCCTTGGAATTTTCCGGGCGCGATGATTGCTCGCAAGGTTGCTCCAGCGCTCGCGGCGGGTTGCGTCTTCATTCTCAAACCGGCAGAGCAATCTCCTTTGACCGCGTTGTACATGGCCAAACTCTGGGAGGAGGCGGGCGGACCGGTCGGCACCTTCCAAGTGATTCCAACGCTCGATCCGGTGCCGGTTTCCAAAGTCCTGATCGATGATGCTCGAGTCAAAAAGTTGACCTTCACCGGCAGCACCGAAGTCGGCCGCATCCTGGCGCG
>JAYURE010000124.1:0-5985 GCA_043756345.1 Deinococcales bacterium
AATGCCGTGCTCGGCGTCTTTGGGCTCCCACAACCTGGCTGGTTCACCGACCCAAATCTTGCCCTGTACTCCATCGCTGGAGTTGACATCTGGAAGGGCGTCGGCATTGCCACCTTGATCTTCATGGCGGGCATCGTCGCCATTCCCAGTGAGTACTTCGAGGCCGCCCGAATTGATGGAGCAACATCCGGGCAAGTGCTCCGTTCGATCACGATTCCGCTCGCCCGGAACGCGATGGTGACCGTCATCATCCTCTCGTTGATCGGTGGGCTCCGATCCTTCGACATCATCTGGGCGACCACCGGCGGTGGCCCCGGCTTCACCAGCGACGTGCTCGCCTCCGTGATCTACAAGCAATACCAGGCGGGTTTCTACGGTCTGTCAACGGCTGGCAACGTCGTCCTGTTCCTGGTTGTGACCGCCATCATGGTTCCACTGTCCTATTTCCTGAACCGCAATCAGGTTGATCTATGAAACCGCACCAACGGCGTGCCTGGATCGTCGGTGTTCTGGCCATCCTCGTCTCGATTGTGGTTTTCCTTGTTCCGTTCTCCTTCGTGATCTTGCAGGCCGCGAAGAGTCCTGCCGAGGCCTCGAGTCTCGCTTATTCCTGGCCGTCGAAATGGCAGTTTTCCGAAAATCTGGTGGCGGCCCTGGCCGCTAACAACGGTTTCCTGATCCGGGCGCTCATCAACAGCGCCATCCTGACCGTGGGTTCCGTGACCCTGACGGTGATCATCGCTGCGATGGCGGGCTACGTGCTCGCCCGCAAAAAAAGCAGATGGGGGCCACTCGTCAACTTCTTCGTCCTCGCCGGATTGATCGTTCCACCAGCGGTTGTGCCCACCATCTGGGTGATGCAAAGCCTGCAACTGTTCGGCACCATGGGCGGTCTGATCCTGCTCGAGGCCACCTTCGGACTGTCGTTCAGCATCTTGCTCTTTCGGAACTTTGTCAGCACCGTGCCTCGAGAACTGGATGAGGCGGCGGTTCTGGACGGCGCTGGCCCGATCACATTGTTCACCCGGATCGTGCTTCCGTTGCTGCGGCCCGTGATCGTGACGGTCGTTGTTGTTCAGGCCGTGTTCGTGTTCAATGACTTCGCGTTGCCCCTGTATTTCCTGCCCGGATCGCAGGGCGTGACGGCCCAGTTGGCCCTGTATACCTTTTCGGGTCAGAACTTGAGCTTTTACAACCTGATGTTCATGGCCATCCTGATCATCACCGTCCCGCCGCTGGTGGGCTACATCTTCTTCAACCGGCAGATCGTCGGCGGGCTCACGTCTGGCGCGGTGAAAGGCTGACGTCCCTTGAACGGTTGATGGTCTTGCGGCGACGGATCGACTCGAGCACATCCTGTTCTATCCTCAGGAGTTGGTTAAATGACTCAACTTATCGCAGTGGTCACGGGCGCAAACCGTGGCATAGGCTTGGCCATCGTGCGTCAGCTTGCGCAGGCGGGTCTGAAAGTCATCGCAACCTCACGTGATGCCGAAAAGGGCAGGGCGGCGGGCCAGAAACTGGCTGGGCAGGGCGAGATCGAGTACGAAACCTTGGCAGTTGATGATGAGGCGAGTGTGCGTGGGTTTGCAAAGCGAGTCCTTGGCACATATGGCCGCGTCGATGTGTTGATCAACAATGCGGGCGTCCTGGCTGATCGGGAATTTGACACGCTCACCATCGCCCCCGACTTGATGCGTCAGGTCTTCAATGTGAACACCCTGGGTTCCCTGATGATGTCACAGGCTTTTATGCCAGGCATGTTGGAGCGGAATTACGGTCGCATCGTGAACGTCTCCTCGCGTGCAGGACAGGTTGCGGAGCAAACAGGCAACTGGCCAGCGTACAAAATCTCAAAGCTGGCGCTGAACGCTGTGACCATGCAACTGGCGCAACTGGCGCGTGAAAAAGACGTGTTGGTCAATGCCATGTGTCCGGGTTGGGTTCAGACCGATTTGGGAGGAGAGGAAGCGCCGCGCACACCGGACGAAGGCGCAGATACGGCAGTCTGGCTGGCACAGTTACCAACCGGTGGCAAAACGGGTGGATTTTTTGCTGACCGACAAGAGATTTCGTGGTGAGTTCAGGAGATTTACCCATGTTGGCAGAAATCACACCTCGAGACTTTCCAGAAATCAAATGGTGGGGTCATTGGATTTGGCTCCCTGAAGAACCCATATCGATCACTGGCTCGATTTCGGTAGCGCCCAACATCAACGCCCAAGCACCAGAAACCCACGGCCTGTTTCGCAAAAGCGTCCATCTCGAGCAAGTCCCGATGCGTGTACCTGCCCGCATCACCGCCGACTCGCGCTACGTGCTTTTTGTCAATGGTCAGGAGGTTTTTCGCGGTCCAATTCGTAGCCAACCGAGGCGGCTTTACTACGATCTCTTCGACCTCGCGCCCTACCTGCAAGCTGGCGAGAATGTCTTGGCGGTGTACGTCAAGTATTACGGCACGCCAAAGTCCTATTGGATGCCCGCTTCACCAAACTTGACGCTTGGCATGACCGGTATTCTGGTCTTCGAGGCCGATTTGGGGGACACAGGTTGGCTGGTGAGCGATGCGAGTTGGAAAGCCAAAAAGTCCGAAGCCTGGTTCAGTGACCGCCGCAACGACAGTGATGATCCGGTCGGTGGTGGCGTTCCCATCGAGGTGTTCGATGCTCGACACTTCCCCCACAACTGGCGTGATGCCTCATTCGACGATGCTGGCTGGAGTGCTGCTCAGGTCGTGCCCGCCAAGCACATCGGCGGCTTCGCCGACACACAACCTCCCACCGATCCCTACGGACCTCTGTATCCCCGCCCGATTGCCAAGCTGGGTGGCGAGGTTCGCACACCAGCAGGTGTCACCGTCGAAACCTTGGCTGGTCAGGTGGACACGGGTATTTCCATTCCGAACAAGCGAGTTCGGGCAGCAGCCGTGCTCCGCGCCCAAAGCACCACAGTGGCTGATGGTTTACCGCTGACGGTGGTTGTGCCAGATGGCGGGTTGGTGCGCCTCAACCTCGAGATGGGTCGCATCGTTTCAGGTTTGGTCAGCTTTGAAATTCAAGCACCCGCTGGGACCATCTTGGACATCGCTTACTTGGAAGAGCCGCTCCTCGACCCAACCAGCAACATCGATGTGCGTGCTGGCACACGGTACATCGCTCGAGGACACAACGACCACTTTCAGGTGTTTGATTCCAACGGTTTTCGTTATGTCTACATGCTGATCCACGGGGTACAAGGTTCGGTTGCGCTACAGGGTTTTGCGGTGCAAGAACAACTCTACCCTTGGGAGGAAGGCGCAAGTTTTACCTGCAATGACGAGGAATTGAACCGCATCTTCACGGCGGGCGTTCGCACCGTGCAACTCAACTCGCACGATTCGTTTATTGACTGTCCAACGCGCGAGCAGCGTGCCTGGGTGGGCGATGGGGTCGTTCACCAGATGGTTCACCTCGCCACGAACCGTGACTGGCGTTTGGCTTGGCACTTCCTGACGCTCGGCAATTCGCCCAGAAGCGATGGCATGTTACCGATGAGTGTGGTGGGCGAGATTGAGGCGCGAGGCTCGTTCACCATCCCCGATTGGTCACTGCACTGGGTTCATGGTGTCTACAATGGCTACCGTTTTAGCGGCAATCGAGAGGTGGTCAAATCCCTGATGCCAACCATCGAACGGGTGTTGCGTTGGTATGTTCCTTATCAAACGACCAGCGGCGTACTCAAGCATGTAGGTGAATGGAATTTGGTGGACTGGTCGAGCGTCCTCACCCGTGATACGAGTTCACTGCTGACCGCCCTGTGGGCGCGGGGGCTGCTCGAGTTCGCCGAAATGGCTGGCTGGTTGGAAGAACGTGGCAGCCAGCGTTGGGCAGGAGGGTTGTATGCGCAGGCACGCAACGGCTTCGAGGTTTTTTGGGATGAAAGGCGCGGCTCCTATGTGGACCACATCAAAGGCGGCGAACGGCAGCCTGAGATGAGCCAACTGGCCGGTGCGTTGGCCATTGTCTCGAGGCTGGCACCCGAAGATCGGTGGGGGCAAATCATTGAGACCATCACCGACCCAAAGCGCTTGGTGGTGCGCTCATGGGTTGGTGGCGACCAGGGCGAGTATTCACCAGAGAAGACCCTGCGGCAAATCGAAGGAATCTATGACATTGATTGGGATGCCGAGATTGAGATTGTCATTGCCGAACCGTTCATGAGTTACACCGTGCATGACGCGGTGGCACTCGCGGGTCAGTCTGAGAGGCTGCCTGATCTGTACCCACGCTGGTCAGCATTTCTGGTCGATGGCTACGATACGATTGGCGAGTGCTGGGGATGGGGTACGCACGTTCACGGTTGGAGTTGTACCCCCACCCGCGACATGATCTTCTACACCTTGGGGGTAACACCTGCGGAGCCAGGGTACACCAAAGCACGGATCGCGCCGCGACTCGGAAGGCTGCTGTGGGCCAAAGGCAAGGTTCCAACACCGCACGGCATGATCTTGGTCGAGGTGAACGCTCATCAGGTGCTGATCGAATCGCCCGTACCAGTCATCGTCGAACTTACGGGTCAGCCAGCCCACGAGTTGCCCAGTGGAAGACACGAGATCACGATGCAGTGATCAACAGCGCGGCACTCGAGGATGCCAAGCTTTTGAATCACATCTACGCTGCGCCATCCCGACCCACAAACCAATTGGAGACCCTGACATGATCGACTCGAGCCCTTCTGGGCGTGGCTGGACAGAATTCCGCAAATGGAGCCCCGTGATCGCCCTCGCGCTGTGTGCTGGAACGCTGGTGGCCTCGGAGTTCATGCCTGCCAGCCTGCTCACCCCGATTGCCAGTGACCTTCAGTTGACCGATGGTCAAACGGGACGCGCCATCAGCATCTCAGGCATTTTCGCGGTGCTCACCAGCCTCAGCGTTTCGTCGCTCACCCGTGGCATTGATCGCCGCCACCTGCTCTTGTTGATGGTGGGCCTGATGCTGGTCGCAGACCTCATGGTTGGCCTCGCACCGAACGCAGCGACCTTCATGGCAGGACGGGCGCTGATCGGTGTGGTCATTGGCGCGTTCTGGTCCATGTCGGCAGCCACCGTCATGCGGCTCGTCCCGGTGGCCGATGTGCCAAAGGGCTTAGCCCTCGTCAATGGCGGCAATGCTTTGGTGGTCACCATCGCCACGCCACTTGGCAGTTTTCTCGGGCAGTACACCGGATGGCGCGGGGCCTTCTTTCTGCTCTTGGTTCCACTGTCCGTGCTGGCTTTCGCTTGGCTGTTCAGATTCTTACCGTCCATGCCTTCAGAACGCACCGCTGGCGGTGGTTCCGTTTTCCGGGTTTTGCGCCAACGGCAAGTGGCGTTGGGCATGTTGGGCGTGACAATTTTTTTCCTCGGGCAATTTTCCCTCGCCACCTACTTGCGGCCCTTTCTCGAGACGGTCACGCAGGTCAGCACATCCACCTTTTCGTTGATTCAACTGGTCATGGGCCTGATGGGTCTGCTCGGCAATGTCCTGATCGGGATGCTGCTCAGGACACGGCTTTACAGCCTCTTGGTGACCATCCCACTGTTGATGGCCGCGATTGCCCTGAGCCTGACCGCGTTCGGAGGCTTGCCCTTGACAGCAGGAATTCTGCTGTCCGTTTGGGGGTTGATCGGCTCAAGCGCAGCGGCGGTCTGGTGGACTTGGCTGAGCAAAGTTCTGCCACACGATGCCGAGGCGGGCGGTGGCCTGATGGTGGCGGTCATTCAATTGGCCGTCACCGCTGGGGCCACGATGGGTGGCGTACTTTACGACCAAGGTGGTCACCAGAGCACCTTCACGTTGAGCGCGTTGGCGCTTTGTGCGGCTGCGTTCATTGTGCTGCTGGCGTGGCGGGCAGGAAGGCGTGAGTACCTGAAAGAAGTGAAATCGTAACTGCTTGACGACCATGACCACACGCAAAGCCAAACACGCGCTTGACTCGGTTAAAGGATCAATCACACAGGATCAATCG
>JAYURE010000125.1:0-2193 GCA_043756345.1 Deinococcales bacterium
GCAAGCCGCGATCAAAGCCGAACACCTCGAGCGTGTCCGCATCGCACCAGGCAAAATCTTCACAGACCGGTACGAATCCCGCCTCGAGTGAACGCAGCAAAGTCGTGGTTTTTCCACGTCCGCTCGGTCCCAGAAACGCGAGTGCTTGACCATCTCTGGCGGCGATGCTGGCATGCAACGAGATCAGGCCGCTGGCGCGAAGTCCTTCGGCAATGGCGAGGTGAAACAATTCGACATTGGCTGGCACGCCCCACGTGTGCGCGATCATCTGACCCTCGAGCAATTCGATGCGAATGCCGGTCGTGACATCACCAATCCAGATCACCGGTTCGAGGTTCCAGCATTCGACCGTACCAGCGAACAACTCGAGTGTGCTTGAATGCTCACCCGTTGGAAATCCTGTTGGCATTGGGCCGTGTTCAATCTCGAGCTTGAACGGGTGAGGAACGCATTCGTACTCGGGAAAATCCCAACGCGACCGCAATCCGGCCTCGAGCGATTCCGTGATCGGTCCAGTTACACTCAGCGCACGACCCAATATCTCGAACTGAATCACATCACCTCGAGCGTGCCTGAGTCCGTCACCTTGAGCGTGCCTGCTGAGTCCAGCAACTCGAGCAGCTTGCTCTTGGACAGGTTCTCGATCAACGTCACGGCATCTGCTCGGGCTTGTTCTGGCGAGACCGCAAACGACTTCGTGATCTGCTCGAGCGTACCCTCCAAGCCCTGCTTCGGCAATTCCAACCACAACAACCGGCCCACAGTATTCAAACTGAACATTTGCTTCGAGACCGGATCGAGCAGCACCAACTCATCATCCAGATCGGTTACGACGACACTCGGGTTATGACGGTAATTCATGCCCGTCATCGTAACGCTTTCACACTGCAAACCAGTGTGTTTTTTGCCGCCGATTCCAGACATGAGGCCATGCAATCCACTGGTACACTCGCAACACAGCCATGACCGCATCCAGCCCAGCAAACACCGCACCCACCTCGAGCAACCCAAAGGCCAACCTCGAACGGTTCTTGTGCGGCGATCTCGAGACCGTCCCATCACTCGAGGTTTTGCGAGCCCGCAGGCTTGAAGCGTGGGCGTACACGGTTTTGCCAACGGGCCATCCGCTCAAAGTGCTCTGCAAATCCGCGTTCATTACCGCACGGGCCAGACACGAACTGATCAAACAAGAAGTCCTCGAGATGGTCCGCGCCTGGAATGCGGCGGGCATCGAACCGGTTCTGTACAAAGGTTTTGCCCTCGCCGAATTCACCTACCCACAACCGGGCACGCGATTTCATGGCGATGTGGACGTGCTGGTGCGCCCAGAAGATTTTCGGCGAGCACTCGAGATTGGACATGAACGGGGCTGGCAAACACCGCAACCGCTGGAACACTGGTTGTTCAGTCAAAGCGCAAATCCGCACGAACTATCGCTCAAAAAGTATCGGGCACATACCGCCTTTGATGTCCATCAACGGCTCGTCCCGTCAGTTCTTTCTCGGACACCTCGAGAGCACGCCATGACTCAAGCGGCGTGGCAGAACTCAAGACCCATCGAATGGGAAGGAACCCGGATTCGCCTGCTCAGCCCAGAAGACGCATTCGTGTTTGGCCTGGTGATCTCGAGGTGCTGGAGCGGTGATGGTTGGCGTTTGAAATCCCATGACTTGCTTGACGGGCTCGCCTTGATCCGCCAAGGTTTAACGCGAGAATCTGTACTGGCTCGAGCCGCAACCTTGAACATTTCACGCACTGTGAATGCTTTTCTGGCACGTTGCGATCCGTTCGCAGCAAAACTCGAGATGACACCGCCAGCATCGTTTCGAGTCTTCCAACTCGAGTTGAACAGCGCCAGCGAACACGTCCCACTGATGTTTTCCAGGACCATCATGCGTTTTCTACGGGCGATGGGCGCAATCCTGGCCGCACCTGCATGGCTGCCATTGTGGTTCGAGGTTCGCCGCAGCTTGCAACAACAACCTGATTTGAATCAAGCCTTGGAAACACTCGAGCAACAACAGCATCGAATGGGGTTTTCCGTTCGCAACACCAGTTTGATCTGGTGGCTTGCCCGTCGTTGCAAGCAAACCACTGACCTGATCTGGCCGGTGATGACCTACATTGCTTTGCGGCGTCAAGGTCAACAGGTCACGTTCAACTTGGGTGAACGCGACGGGCTGCAACGCGCCT
>JAYURE010000126.1:0-2193 GCA_043756345.1 Deinococcales bacterium
GAGGGAGACTGGACGGTCGTGGCCGTGTACGCTTTGCCGCAGGGTTTTAACCCAATGCACCCGAACAGCGGCGCTCGAGCCATCGAGCACCTGTATGCGCCGTTTGTGCAACGTTGCGGGCCGGAGGTTGGGCAGACGCTGCGGGTCTTTTTTCAGGACGAACTCGATTTTGGCAACCGCATGCCACGCTGGTCAGACGAGGTTGCGACCACCTTCGCGGGAGTCAAAGGCTACCCGTTCGAGCCGCTCCTGGCGGCCTTGTGGTTCGACCTGGGAGCCCAGACCGTCAAGTTTCGCATTGATTACGCCGACGTGGTCACGCACCTGACCGAAACGCATTATTTCCGCCCGATCTTTGACTGGCACCAACGGCACAAGACGCTTTTTGGGCACGACAACCTCGGCCGTGGCGACATTCAAGAATCCTACGCGGCTTACGGCGATGCCTTTCGGACGATGCGTTGGTTCTCAGCGCCCGGTTGTGACGATCCGCACCTCGAGCAACCGCGCCGGTTCGCGGGCTTCAAGGTCAATAGCTCTATCGCGCACCTTTACGAACGGCCTCGGGTTTGGAACGAAGGCTTTTACGGAAGCGGCTGGGGTGTCACACCAACGCAATTGCTGGCCGCCCTCAACGAAGACTTCGCCTATGGCGCAACGCTGTTCAATCCGCACGCCCTTTATTACACCACCCTGGGTGGCTGGTGGGAATGGGCCGCGCCCGATTTTCACTTCCGACAGCCGTACTTTTCCATGACCGCGCCACTGTGGAAGTACGTGACCCGCCTGAGTTTCCTGCTCTCGAGCGGCGTGCACCGTTGCGACCTTGCCGTCCTTTATCCCAGCACCGACCTCGAGGCGGGCTTTGAGGGTGCGGAACAGACGGCCCTCGATTTTGCCAGACGCGCCGCCGACGACGGGCTGGACTTCGACTTCGTTGACTTCGAATCGCTCGAACGTGCCGAGGTGCGCGATCAACGCCTGTGCGTTGCCGGTGAACGGTATCAGGCGTTGGTCTTCCCCGCCGTCCGTGCGGTGCGGCATTCGAGTTTGATCAAAGCCCTCGAGTTCAAACGTTCGGGCGGGATCGTGATCGCTTTGTCGTGCGCCCCAACGCAGTCTGAAACATCCGAGAGCCCGGGCCTGGACGCATTGATCGCCGAAGTTTTCGATGGGGCCATCGTGCTCGAAAACGCTGAAGCCCTCAGGCTGTTGAACACCCGGCTGGACCGGGATTTCCAAACGGATGCCAGCAACATCTACGTCCTGCATCGCAGGATCGGGGATGCAGATGCGTACTTTATGTTCAACCGCAGCGATCAACCACAATCGTTCAACGCACGATTCCGCAACGGCAACCCGCCAATGCGCTGGGATGCCTGGACGGGCCAAGCGCAACCGCTTCAGGTTCAACCTCTTCAGGCTCAATCTGTCCGGGCTCAATCTCTTCAGGCTCAATCTCTTCAGGCTCGAGTTGCAGGGGCAGCCGAATTGGACGGGCAGTATCAGCGCCTCGCCCTGCAACTCGAGCCGTACCAGGCCGAACTGATTGTTTTCTCGGGCGACGCGCCAAACAGTATCGTCGCGCCGTATCGGGAAACCATCGTGTCCCGACAGGCGCTCGAGTTTCCGCAGTTGTGGCAAACCGAAATTGTGCCGGTCCTCGACAACCGTCACGGCGATTTTCAACAGCCCGCCATGGAACAATTGGTCAGCCCACAACTCCGCCGGTTTCGCCACGCCGACGAAGACCAAAGCACCAACGGGCAGCAACCAACACCCGCTTGGCATGTGCCCGAACTGGACGACCGAGGCTGGAGGCGGGTGCTGACCGATCATGGCCCTCGCTTTTGGCAACTTGGTCCGGTCCCGGCAACGGTCAATCTCGAGGTGCTCGAGGCGCAGTTGCACACCCTCGACGAGATCAATCCCGACCAAATCATCGAGCTTGACGGCCAGACGTTCACCTGGTCCGAGTACGGTTTTTCTGAACGGCTCGGCATCGAACAAGACCCGCTGCTGCGACACCGGCTCACCGGTCCGCACGGACTCAAAGGTCGTGTGCCCGACGAATTCATCGACGTTGGTCAGGCCGAGGGCACGCTCGAGGGCGGGTTCGTATACCTCTGGACGACCTTTCAAGCCAGCACAGCGATCACCTCGATTACCGCTGGCAGCCGGGTTGCGTACCGT
>JAYURE010000127.1:0-5977 GCA_043756345.1 Deinococcales bacterium
AGGCGGCCATCACCGAGCAAATCTTGATAGGCGGGATTCTGTCCTTGCCGGTAAATGTTGAAGGCACGGCTCTTGATCTTGTGCGTCAGATCTGTTTGAAGCGCGACCAGGCTTTGTGCCAGTGCGAGCGCCATTGCACCGGAGGCCATCGGTGCAGCCATTGAAGTGCCTGACCATGCACCGAGGCGATTCGCGGGAACCGGACCGTAAACAACTTCACCGGGAGCGACAAGCTCGAGACCTGCGCCGTAAGTGGAAAACGATGATTTCTGATCGAGCGCATTGACGCTGCCAACACTCAGGCTGAACAAGCCAGTCGTCGTGGTGTCGAGGTTCGCTTGGCTGGCCGGAAAGGTGATGTTCTGGTTGGCGCTGTTGCCGCTCGAGGAAATCACGAACACGCCTTTTGCGGTGGCGGCATCAATCGCCTTCGCCACTGCCTCAGATCGCGCATCGCTGCCAAGACTGAGGTTGATGATTTTTGCCCCGAAATCCACGGCCCGGTTGATCGCGGCGGCGACATGGATCACATCACCACTGCCGTTCGATCCGAGCACCCGCAACGGCAAGAGTTTGACTTTCGGTGCGATCTGCAAGACGATGCCCGCCACGCTCGTGCCATGTCCGTATGCGCCTTGACCGAGCACTCCCTGTTCTTGTGGTACGGCGTCGTTGCCAACGTAATCCCACATTTCGGATGCGGCGACCAAACCACCCCGGAAGGCCGGGTGTTGCAAGTCAATGCCGGTGTCAATGATCGCAACTTTGATCCCTGCACCCAAGTTTGAGGCTGCGGTTTGCGCTGCTTGCAAATTCAGTTTTTGCCATTTGCTGGTGTTTTTTGGCACCGGCACGAAATTCCCGCCCGCCCACGCACTGACCGTGCCGCCCGCCCAAGCGCTGACCGTGCCGTTCATGGTGGCAAGTTGCCCGCCGCCAGAGAAGACGTTTTTGTTGCGCTCGAGTTTTCCCGAACCGGAAGTGTTGCGAATTTTGTTCGCGCCCAACGTGTCCAGACCAATCACGGCGAAAGCCTGTTTGGGTCGCCAGATCAGGACTTTGCCACCGTATTTGACCTCGAGCCCTTTGACGGTATCGGATGCGGAGATGTTCACGGTCAGGCTGAAGTCATCGTTGCTCGAGGCTGGCGTGAAGTGATCGACTGTGAATTGATCTTCTGTGATGTGATCTTCTGTGATGTGATCTTCTGTTGCGGGTTGCGCCACTTGTGCTGGCAGTGTTGCCGTGCCACAGCCCGCCAAGAACAGCAATCCGAGTATGTGCCCGAGTAGGTGATGCGTTGTTTTTGGGATTCTGAATTGCATCTGAACCTCCGGTTTGGAACGACTTCAAGCGTAGGCGTGTTGGTTCAGGCTTGAGAACCGGCAAAGGTCTGAACGGTCTTCCGACCTTGGTCTGAAGCATCCAATATCGTCGTTCCAGACGCAGCAAATTCCTCAGGCTCGAGCCTCAAATCCGACCTTGGTCTGAGGTGCTTGAGCCTTTGGTTGGAATCGAGCATCGGACCTAATCCCCTGTCGGTAGGCGCGATCTCGAGCTTAAACTTTCGCTGTCAAGTTGGTGATTCGTGTATCTTGGAATCAATCCGCGAACAAGCAACCCCCGGTTTCAAGGAAATCCACCGGCCTAAGGAAACCAGTCACGATGAGCATCGCTCAAGAACCAACGATCACATCGGGAACCGAGGTCGCTCGAGCTTGGGGCGCGTCATCCCCGATTGCTCGAGGTTTTGCAGCGTTGAATTTGGCGCAAACTTTTAACTTGACGGTCCTGTTGGTGTTTGTGATCAGTGGCCTGGGGATTGGTTGGTGGGTGAATTCAGAAATTGAATCGCACGTGGTTGAACGTTCGGCGGCCACGACCGCCATTTACGTCGAAAATTTTCTCGAGCCGCAACTGCAAGATTTGACCAACCTGACCGCGTTGCCAGAGGCTCGGATCGAGACGCTCGGTGGGATGCTGCGCGACACGCCACTGGGTACGCTGGTGGTGCAGTTCAAAGTTTGGGGCCGCGCTGGACTGGTTTTGTACAGTTCAAACACCGTGCAAATTGGTAAGCGTTTTGCGGTTGAGGAGGACTTGGGTCGCGCTTGGCAGCAAGGACTCGTCTCGGCGGGACTGACCAACTTGGACCGGCCCGAGAACGTTGGTGAACGCAAACCTCAGGGCCGATTGCTTGAGACTTACGTTCCAGTCCGAGAACGCGGTACGGATCGTGTGATCGCCGTGCTCGAGTTTTACGCCCGGATTGATGGCCTCGAGCAGGAACTCTTGACGGCGCGTTGGCAGAGTTGGCTGGTGGTTGGTCTCAGTTCATTGTTGGTGTATTTGGTGCTGATCGGTTTGGTGCGCCGAGCGAGTGCCACGATCATTCATCAACGTAACGCGCTCAGCGATCAGGTGCTCGAGCGTGATTTGCTGCTCGAGCGCAACCAGGCGATGCAATCCGAGAATCAGGTTTTGAATGACCGCGTGCGATTGGCCGCGACCCGCACGGCGGAATTGAACGAACGGTATCTGCGTCGCGTCAGTGCCGAATTGCATGACGGTCCGGCGCAAGACCTCAGCTTTGCGATGCTGCGACTCGATGACCTCAATTCAGGTGGCGAAAATGCAGGTGGTAAAAACACGGACGGCGAAAATCAGGCCGCACCTCACGACGATGTGATCCGTTCCTTGAACCGGGCCGTCAACGAAATTCGCAGCATCGCCGGTGGTTTGCGATTGCCCGAACTCGAAGCATTGACCTTGCGCGAAACCCTCGAGCGGGCCAAACGCGATTTTCAAAACCGTTGTGGCGGCACAGTCACGCTCGAGCTTGCCGAAATTCCAGATCAGGTGCCCTTGCCAGTCAAGATCACACTGTTTCGCGTGATGCAAGAAGCGCTCGCCAATGGCTTTCGGCATGGTCATGGCCTCGGTCAACGCATTCGGCTCGAGCAACCTTGCGAGCAGACGCTCAGGCTGACGGTCTCCGACGAGGGGCCAGGATTTCACTGGGACGATTCGCGCCCCACAGACGGGCACCTTGGTTTGATCGGGATGCGTGAACGTGTCGAAAGTCTCGGCGGAACCTTCAGTATCGAACAGGGTTCACCATCCGGTACGATTGTTCAAGCACGCATTCCCATTCGTCCCATATCAAGATGATCAATATCAAGATAAATCGAGGTGAACACTATCGAAAGCATCCGCGTCGTGATCGTCGATGACCACCCCATGTGGCGAGAGGGCGTGATCTCGAGCATTCAAACCGACGGTGACATCAGCGTGGTCGGTGAGGGCAGCAACGCCGACGAAGCCCTCGAGTTGAGCATCCGTGAACTGCCCGATGTCGCCTTCCTGGATTTGAACATGCCGGGCGGAGGCTTGAAGGCTGCCAGCATGATCGCGCAAGCCTGCCCAGTCACGAAGATCGTGATGCTGACCTTCTCCGAGGAGGAAGACGATGTGCTCGCCGCACTGAAAGCCGGTGCTCGAGGTTACGTGCTCAAAGGCGTGCTCGGCAAGGAATTGCGTGGCATCGTGCGTTCGATTTACGCGGGCGAAGTTTACGTTTCACCCGTGCTGGCAGCGGCGATGCTGCGCGAGATGGCGACCGCCAGTACCGTCCAATCCGGCGATCAACTCGACCAACTCACACCTCGAGAAACCCAAATTGTGGAACTGGTCGCCGAGGGCTTTAGCAACAAGGAAATTGGTGCGCGGCTCGGGCTAACCGAAAAAACCGTCAAGCATTACATGACCAATGTTTTGCAGAAATTGCAGGTGCGCAACCGGGTGGAGGCCGCGATCAAATGGGGCAAAATCACGCCCTGAAGTGACTGCTGCGAACTCGAGGTATTCGAGAAAGCGAAGCATTTGTTGGCTCGAGGCTGAGTGTTCCTGATTTCGTGGCTCACCTTGTTTGGTCCTCGCTCGAATAGTGCGCAACTCGAGGCCGCATTCCAGGCTGTCTGATGGTCAGAATTGATGAAATCGTGAACCCCTGATCAGTACAATGCTGGAATGGGCTTTTGGAGGCCAACGTCAAGATTCTTTGTGGTGGTAACCTTGGCCATCGCCTTGGCCGCTGCCGCCACGATCATCGCGGCGAGACGCTTGGCAGATGGGCAACGTCAGGCCGTGACGCACCTCGAAGAAATCAACAAGCAGGCGTACCGGCTCAATGGCATCGAATGGAAAATTGTGGCCACCGGCGAGATCGAAGCCATCGACCGGGAGGAGCTACAGGAGGCCCGAGCGATCACTGAACGTAGTTTGGAAAAACTTGAACGGGAACCTGGTCAACAAGGAACGTTCAGCCGGGTACGTGCGGCGCTTCGGGCATATCAGGCTGCTACAGGTGAAGAATTCGCGTTGCTGGCTGCCGGGAAACTCGAGCAGGCCAAAGGGGTTGATGAAGCCAAGGTCGATCCGAGTTTCAAGCAATTGATTTTCGTGCTCGATTCGGTTGCCGAGGGTTACGGCAAGGCCGCCGAACGAGCCGGTTGGCTGGCGGACATCAGTTCCGTGGTGATTTCGCTGCTGGCAACGTTGGTGATCGCGTTCCTATCGCGGCACTCCGAACGCACCCATCAGTCGATGAAACGCCTCGAGACGGAAATCGCTGCGAACCAGGACCGTGAGGACCGCGATCCGCTGACCGGGTTGCTGAACCGGCGCGGTTTGCATCGTTATCAAACGTTGCTCACGCCAGGACTGCCCGCCTCGTTGTTGATGATTGATTTGAACGATTTGAAAGTCATCAATGACCGTGATGGTCACGGTGCGGGCGATGCGCAAATCAAACAGGTGGCGGCGGCGCTCGAGATGAAATTTTCTGCGATGGGCGCGGTGTCCCGTTGGGGCGGCGATGAATTTGTTGTGTTGCTACCAGGTGTGTCAGAAGCAAACGCCTCGGCGATGCTCAGCGACATTGCCCGAGGCATCGACGGTGTGTACCCCGAAAGCCTGCCGTTCTCGCATGGGATCGCTTCGATCATGACCGGTGAGGTGCTTGAACGGGCGATGGCGATTGCCGATGCGCGAATGTACGAAGAAAAACGACGCTCGCCACGGGCGACCAACGAATTGGGTTTCGACACGCTCGAGGAATTTTCCTCACGCCTCGAGCAGCTTGGCAGTCCGCAAGAAATCATCGAGGTTGGCCTTTCGATGGCCCGACGTTTGCTCGGCTTTGATGCCAGCGATTACACCGAACGCAAAGGCGAGCATTTCGTGATTCGCTCGATCAACGGTGAGGCCCCGGATGCCTTCAAATTGCGCTTGGGCTGCGAGTACGGTGCCAGCACTGGCATCAAAGGTCGAGCGATTGCCAGCGGCCTGATCGCCTGGAGCAACGATTACCCGAACGAACCGAGCGCTCTTGGCGAATGGGTGGAACTGGGCGTGAAAAGTTTTGTTGCCACACCAGTCTTTCAGGCTGGCATTGTGGTTGGTGTGATCGGCATGATCAACTTTCACACCTGGCGACCGATCACACCTCGGGTTCGACACTTGCTCGAGGCGGTCAGTTTGCGTTTGGGTCACGCGCTCGAACGGGTCCGGGTGCTCGAAGAAATCCGCGTCACGCTCGAGGGTGGATTGCTGACCCTGGGCTTGGCGCTCGAAGCCCGCGACCTCGAAACCAAAGGCCACACCGAACGGGTCGTACACCTGGCCGAAACGCTCGGCAAGCAGCTTGGATTGTCCGGCGAAATGCTCGAGGCGTTGCGTCAAGGCGCGTACTTGCACGACATCGGCAAGCTTTCCGTGCCCGATTCGATCCTCTTAAAACCGGATCGCTTGGACGCACTCGAGTGGAAAGCCATGCAAGGCCACGTGATGCAAGGTCACGAGATCGCCCGTCGCATCCCAAGCCTGCCCAACGGTGCGCTCGAGGTCATCAGAGGCCACCACGAACGTTGGGATGGCACTGGCTACCCGGATCGGCATGCAGGCGAAGAGATCCCGC
>JAYURE010000128.1:0-2192 GCA_043756345.1 Deinococcales bacterium
CGGCTGGTTTGTGGACTCGAGATTCAAACGCAAACGGTATGTGCACACGGGCGAATTGCCGGGTTATCGCACGGTGTTCGTGAAATTTCCCAAGGATCGAGTGACGATTATTATTTTTGCCAATCAGGATCAAGCACCAACTGAATTGATGACTCGAGAGATCACCAAGATGATTTTTGGACAGTGAATTTTCAACTGTGATGTTTTGACTCGAGGTTTGTTTCCACTTTGAACTTTCCACTTCTCGAGCTTGGTCCCAATCTGAAGCCGTGTCTTGCTGCGAATCTGGGTTTGACAAAACCATAATCTTTGAGTTATAATATAACACATGAGTTATGAATACGGGGCAGCGAACATACCAAACGAAGTGTTCAAAACCCTGGCCGACCCAACCCGGCGGGCCATCTTTGAACGCCTGATCCAAGACGGTGAACAAACCGTGCGAGCTTTAACGGATCGGTCCGGCGTCTCCCAACCGGCGGTTTCCAAGCACCTGAGCGTTCTTAAAACCTGTGGCCTGGTGCGCGAGCGTCCAGAGGGCCGATCCGTTCACTACAGTGCCGAACCGCAAGGACTGGCCCCACTGATCGACTGGCTGGGATTCTACGGAGCCTTCTGGAATGACCGCTTCAATCGCCTCGAGACCGTGCTCGAGAGGATGGAGGAATGACATGACCACAACAGCCACTGACACCCGCTCTGTTGTGATCGAACGGATCATGCCGCATCCACCAGAAAAAGTCTGGCGTGCGCTGACCCAAGTTCCGTTGCTCGAGGAGTGGCTGCTGCCAAGTGATTTCCAGCCCGTCACAGGCCATCGCTTCAATTTTCATGCCCCGCCAAGACCCGGCTGGGATGGAAGCATCGATTGCGAAGTCTTGACTGTCGAAGCGCATGAACGGCTCGCCTACAGTTGGAACGTCTCGAGCGAGGCCACAAACGGCCTGAGAACGCTGGTGACATGGACCCTCACACCCACTCAGGAAGGCACGCACGTTCGCATGGAGCAATCCGGCTTCCGACCCGACCAAACCCAAGCCAGCGGCGGCGCAACGTATGGCTGGACCCGATTCATCAACGGCCTCGAACGGGTGCTCGAGGGACCAATCTGACGCACCACTCGAATTCGGAGGAATACACATGAGCAGCATGAATCCCAAAGTGGATTGGTATTTTCAAAAAGCCAAAAAATGGCAAGAAGAACTCGAGATCTTGCGCATCATTGCGCTTGATTGCCAACTGAACGAAGAACTGAAATGGGGTTGCCCGTGCTACACGCTCGAGCAGAGCAACATCGTTTTGATTCACACGTTCAAAGACTATTGCGCATTTCTGTTTTTCAAAGGAGCCTTGTTCAAAGACCCCAAAGGCATTCTGGTTCAACAAACCAAAAACGTGCAGTCCGCACGTCAGATTCGATTCACCAATGCTCGAGAAATTATCGAATTGCAACCCATTTTGAAAGCCTATCTTGCCGAAGCGATTGAAGTGGAAAAATCTGGTTTGGAAGTGGTTCTTAAAACAACAACAGAGTTTGGTGTTCCCGAAGAACTGCAAGAAAAATTCAATGAAATCCCAGAATTGAAAACCGCTTTTGCTGCCCTAACACCGGGACGACAACGGGGTTACATCTTGCATTTTTCAGCGCCTAAGCAATCCAAAACCCGAGTCTCGAGGATTGAAAAAAGCATGCCACAGATTTTCAATGGGAGGGGATTAAATGACCAGTAACGCCCGCGCACGTCCGGTCTTTCGCTGGATTCACATCATCTTCAGCATTCCGATTCTTGGTTACATTTACAGTCCGTTTGAGGACATTCCAAATTACGCCCCGGCTGTTCGCTTTGTTTTTCTTCCGATCATGGTCATTTCAGGATTGTGGATGTGGAAAGGCTATGTCCTGCAACGATTGATCTCGAGAAAATCGGCCCAAGGAACCTGACGCGAATGGCTGCCTCGAGATTCGATTCCGTCGAGGATTACTTGGCCTCGCTAGACCCGAGGAAAGCAAAAACCATTCGCGCCGTGATTGAGTCCATCCTCGAGCACTTCCCGGAACTCGAGGTGAAAATCTCCTGGAATGTGCCTCAGGTTCACCGTGATGGACAGTACGTGTTTGGCGTTTCCGCCTTGAAAAGTCATCTTGCGCTGGCACCTTGGAGTACACGAGTGATTGAAGATTTTCGGGCGAG
>JAYURE010000129.1:0-2190 GCA_043756345.1 Deinococcales bacterium
ATTTCGAGTTCGAGCCTAGTTTGAGTTCCCCCCTGCGAAGTAGGGGGGTGGTTCGAGCTTGCGATCCCGCCCGTCAGGTGCGTCTTGGGATCAAGAAGCTCGAGCCGGGGGGTCATGTACAACGAAGCTTACGACTGCGTTGCGCACGACCCCCACCGCATTCGCGGCTACCCCCTACTCCGCAGGGGGTGACTTTTCAATTGCGTCCGCGCACCAGGTAACTCGAGGCTTCAAGCACAATCTTCGCGGCTTGTGCCTCTTCTAAGCTCGAGAATCCGAGTCGGACCGCGCCGCCTTGGTCTCGGATGGCGAGCACTTCGATGTCTTTGATGTTCACGCCAGCGTCGCCGACGAGTGTGGTGATGCGGGCGAACTCGCCGGGTTTGTCGGGAATGGCGACGATCAAATCGTGCAGCGCGGGCAGCAGGGAGCGGCGCACGACCGGCAGGCTGTCTCGGGCTTTTTTGCCTTCGTGCGCGGCCTCGAGCAGGGCTTCGGGTTCCTCGAGCATGGTTTCGAGTGCTTCGAGTTCTTGGCGGTAACGCTGTATCGCTTCGCGCAGGGCGGTGCGATTTTCGACGGTCATGTCGCGGCTCATGCGTGGGTCGCCGCTGGCGATGCGGGTCAGATCGCGGAAGCCTCCGGCGGCGAGCAGTGCGAGACCATCACGTTCTTCGTGCCGTGCGATCAGGCGGGTCAAAGCCAATGCGCTCAGGTATGGCAGGTGCGAGACGGTGGCAACGAGTCGGTCATGCTCGAGTGCTTCAAACATCACGGGGCGAGCGCCGAGCGATTCGACCATCGCACGAATTTTTTCGGTCGCAATCGGATTCGTGTCGCTGGTCGGTGTCAGAACCCAAACGGCATTCTCGAGCAATCCTGCGCTTGAATGTTCAACGCCGCCACGTTCGGAACCGGCCATCGGATGACCACCAACGAACCGTGATCGAACCTCGAGTGGTAGATTTTGCAACGCCTCGAGCAATGGGGCTTTGACGCTGCCGACATCGGTCAGTAACGTTTGCGGTCCAATGAATGGAAGGAAGCTTCCGATCAATGCGGGCAACACACGAACCGGTGCGGCGAAGACGATCAAATCAACATTCGCCAACCACGCGCCAGGCTCGAGTTTCGCCACATCAATCACACCGAGCGCGAGTGCCGTCTCGAGGTTTTGTGGATTCGCATCAAAACCGATCACTTCTCGAGCCAGGAAGCGACCGTGCAACCCGAGCGCGACCGAACCGCCGATCAAGCCCACGCCAGCGATCACGACAGAACCGAAGATGGGCTCGAGTTTGGCTTGGGGAATCATGGTCGCCCCGAGGGGCTCAAGTGAAAAGTGAAAGGTGAAAAGTGAAAAGAAACAGCCAACGTCAACAGCTTTAGGCTCGAGCTTTTGCTTTCCACGGCAACCGCAAAGTTGCTGGCTCGAGAAAAGTTAGTTCCATTGGCTGTTCTGGCGAGGACACAGGGAACTGCGCCCTCCGAAGCGAGGAGGAATTCAAACCCATTTTCAGAATCAATCTGACTTTGCGGTTGCCCTGCTTTGCTTTCCACTTTCCACTTTCCACTTTCCACCCTCAGGCTCCAGCGAGCATTGGGTTCGCTTTGCGGCCACGTTCAAACGCGGTGGCGAGCAGGCTTTCGGTTTCTTCCCAGCCGATGCAGGCATCCGTGACGCTGACCCCGTACTTCAATGGCGTGCCGTCGGTGGGGATGCTCTGCTTGCCTTCATGGATGTGGCTTTCGATCATCATGCCGACAACGGCTGCGCTGCCGTCTTCTTGAGTATTTGCGTATTTTTGCTCGAGCACATCGTTCCAGGCTGTTGCTTGCAGGCGGTGATCGTAGCCGCTGTTGGCGTGGCTGCAATCGACCAGCACGGCCGGTTGGAGTTTGGCTTTTCGCATCGTTTCGGCGGCTTTGGCGACGTGATCGCTGCCGTAATTCGTGACGTATTTGCCGTCCACTTTGCCGCCGCGCAGGATCACGTGACCGTCCGGGTTGCCTTTGGTGTGCACCAGCGTGGCGAATCCGTCCTCGTTGATGCCCAGAAAAACGTGAGCGCCTGAGGATGCTTGAATCGCGTCGGTGGCAACTTGCGCGTCACCGTAGGTGCTGTTCTTGAAACCGATCGGCATCGACAGTCCGCTGGCCATGGTCCGGTGCGTTTGCGATTCGGTCGTG
>JAYURE010000130.1:0-2188 GCA_043756345.1 Deinococcales bacterium
CCGAAGAAATCATTGGGCAGCACCCGTGGATCATTTACGGTCGGCAACCGGATGCCGACCGGCTCGAGTTGCTTGAGCGTGCCGAGGTCAGGTTGCGCAGTGGCAAACCGATTCACACCGAAATCATCGAGTATCACAAGGATGGCACACCCGTCTGGGCGGACCTGAACATCAAACCGATGTGCGATGAGCGCGGCCAAGCCCGGTATCGCGTCTCGACCCGCCGCAACATCACCGCCCGAAAACGCACCGAAGGCCTCGAGAAGCACCGCAGCGCCATCCTCGAGAGCATTGCGCGGCACGAATCGCTCGAGGGCGTCCTGGCCCGCATCACCGCGATGATCGAGGCTCAATTGCCGCAAGCCATGGCCTGCGTCACGCAATTGCTGGACGGTCGATTGCAAATCCTCAGCGCACCCAGCCTGCCGCTCGGATTTGTGCGCGGCTTCGATGACCTCTCGAGTGGCATGGTCGCCGCCTCGTGCGGCACCGCCGCCTTCCATGGTGTGAACGTGATCACCCCGGAGATCAGCAGCGATCCGCTCTGGGTCGATCACCTCGAGTTGGCGCACGAGTACCAGGTGCGGGCCGCCTGGAGCGTCCCGATTTTCGGTTCGGATGGCGCACACCAGAGGATCATCTCAGGTGCTTCATCGCACGGCGTAGGCAGTTCATCGGCAGACTCGAACAGCGTCTCGGCGCTCGGCACGGTCGCCGCGTACCACCGCAACACCGCCGAACCCAACGAAACCGACCTGCGCCTGCTCGAGATCGCCGCGCAACTCGCCGCAATCGCCATCGAACAGGCCAACCTGAACGCCCGCCTGAACCACCAAGCGCAACACGATGCCCTGACCGGCCTGCCGAACCGGGCGCATTTCAAAAAACGGCTCGAGGGTGTGCTCGATCAGGCCAAACGCCACAACGAACAGATCGGCGTGGTCTTCTTGGATTTGGATGGTTTTAAACATGTCAACGACACGCTCGGGCATCCGATTGGTGATCAACTCCTGAAGGCCGTGGCCGACCGCCTGCGCCATCGCGTGCGCCGCACCGACACCCTGACCCGCATGGGCGGCGACGAATTCGCGCTGATCAGCAAGGATGTCAAACAACCCGAAGGCGCAATGAAAGTCGCCCGCAAAATGCTGACCGCCTTAAAAGAACCCTTCAGCATCGCCGGGCACGAATTGCACGTTACCGGCAGCATCGGGGTGGCCATCAGCCCACAAGATGGAAGCGATTCCGCCACGCTCGAGCGTCACGCCGACACCGCCCTGTACCGCGCCAAAGCCAACGGACGCAACAACGCCCAATGCTTCACGCCAGAAATGAACACCGCCGCGCAAGAACGTCACGAACTCGAGACGCAACTGCGCCGAGCGATAGAACGTCAAGAATTCACCTTGCATTACCAACCGCAAGTCGATATGAACGGCAAGATTGTTGGGCTCGAGGCGCTGCTGCGCTGGCAACGCAAAGGACAGTTTATTCCACCGGCCAAATTCATTCCCGTCGCCGAAGAATCCGGCCTGATCATGACCATGGATTCCTGGGTGATGCGCGAAGCCTGCACGCAAATGGTGGACTGGATTTCACGCGGCTTTGAGCCGGTGCAAATCGCGGTCAACGTCACCGCACTGCAATTCACGCACCCGGACTTTGTGAATGGTGTCGCCAGCACCCTGCGCGAAACCGGTCTCGAGGCGCAATGGCTGGAACTCGAGTTAACCGAAAGTGTGTTTATGCAAGACCTCGAGATTGCCGTCAGTCGTATGAACGAACTGCGAGCCCTCGGCGTGCGCCTCTCAATTGATGATTTTGGCACCGGATACTCGAGCCTGACCTACCTCAAACGCTTGCCAGTTCACACCTTGAAAGTGGATCGGTCCTTCGTGCAAGAACTCGATAATGCCAGTGAGGGCGAAACCAGCAACGACAAAGACCGCACATTGGTCAGCGCCATCCTCGGCCTCGCCAAACAATTCGGTCTCGAAACAGTCGCAGAAGGTGTCGAAACCGAAGGGCAAGCACAAATCTTGCGCGACCTCGAGTGCGACCGAATGCAAGGGTATTTGTTTGCCCGTCCGCAAGCTTCGGATCAGGTAGAAAAGTTACTCGAGATGGTCAGTGGAAAGTGCAAAGTGGAAGCGCGAACAGCCCGTCAGGTGCTGTCTTGTGAGCAAGA
>JAYURE010000131.1:0-18431 GCA_043756345.1 Deinococcales bacterium
GCGAGTGGCGCGAAAAAATTGATCATCACCATGACGCACACCAACAGTGATGGCTCGAGCAAGATCGTGCCAAGTTGCGTGTTGCCAATCACGGCTCGAGGTGCGGTGGATGTGATCATCACGGATTTGGCAGTGTTTGAATTCGTGAACGCAGAACTCGTGCTGACTGAATTGATGCCGGGAGCGAGTCTCGAGGATGTGTGTGCCAAAACGACTGCGAGGTTTATTGAACGGCTGTGAACAAATCTGCCCGCCACATTGCCGTTTATTACGATCAGCATTCGCCCACGTGGGCGCAATGCGCCAAGCTGATTGCCAACTTTCATGCTCGATCCTGGACCAGTGTTTACGTTCATGACGAGCACTCGAGCGCGAGCGTGCAAACCGGATTGAGTGACGCGCACGCCAAAACACGATCACTCAAAACCATCTCTCCAAGCATCATCGCCTCGAGCGAATTTGGTTTTCAAAACACACCGGTTCGCGTAAGCGGCATCCTCGCCAACCTTCGCAGTGAGGTGAATACCGCCCTCGAGCACGGCGCGAAAGGCGTGCTGTTCCTGATCGAAATGACCTGGGCGATTCGCACCCCATCCGGCGCGGTCTACCTGCGCGAGTACGAGGCCGCGATTCACGAACTCACCCTCGAGCTTCCCGTCGCGTTCGCCTGCCTGCACAATCAACACTTGCTGCTCGCCTCGCAATTGCTCTCGAGCTTGCAGGCGCACCCGAACGTCATGGCGGTCGATGGCCTGCACGACAACCCGCATTTCGTGCCGCCACGCATTCTGGCACGTCAAGACGAACGCGCCCAATTCCGCCACTGGCTCGAGGGCATCAGCCCAAGCCTCGCGCAAACCGTTCCGGTCACGACCTCGAGCGACGCACTGAAAAGCACACATCACGTGGACTCGCCCGAACCGTTGATCCTGGCTGGCGGCAGCGAAGGCCAATGGAAAATCCGTTGCTTCGGTCCGCTGCGCGTCTACCGCGCCGATGGCTCGGGCTTCGAGTGGCGTGTGCCGCAAGGAGCGACGCGCAAAACGAAAACGCTGTTCGCGTACCTGCTGTTTCGTGGCGAACAGGGCGCGAGCAGCGAAGAACTCGTGGATTTACTGTGGCCGAACGCCAAACAGATCAAGCAGGGATTGAACCGCCTGCACCACACCGTCAACAGTTTGCGGCACGTGCTGCGACCGGACGGACAAGGCGCGGAACACCTGCGGCTCGAGGCGGGACGCTACTCGCTGGCCGTGCCAGAACACACTTGGCTGGACTACCCGATGTTCCAAGAACTGTGCTACCAAGGCAACGCGCTGGTGCAAGATGGCGACCTGCAAGAAGGCATCGTCGCGTACCAAAGTGCCGAACGCCTCTACACCGGGGATTTCCTGGCCGACATTCCGCTCGAGTACGCCGCCAACGAAGAATTCGACTGGTGCTGGGGCCGACGCTACTGGTTCAAAGAAATGCACCAAAAAATGCTCTCGGGCCTGAGCGCCTTGTACCGACAAACGCAACAACTTGCCGAGGCACTGACCTACGCCGACAAAGCCTTGCGGCTCGAGCCGTGTTCGGAGATCGCGCACCGCGAGAAGATGCTGGCGTTGCACGCCGCGAACCGTCGGGATGCGGTTGAACGGCAATACCGGTTGTATTTGCATTCGCTCGAACGGTTTGGCATGGGCGAACCCTCGAGCGCGGTCACGGGATTGTACGAATCACTGCGGGGATGAGACTGGACTACGACTCGGCTCGCATTGGTTTTTCCAAGCAAAGGATCACGCCGAGCCCGATCAGACCCAGCGCAAACAGCGTGCGAAACACCAGAAACGTCGCCGTGATTTCCGCGCCCCTGAACAGGAAAAAACCGAGAACGCCCATCAGTCCAGTGAACAATGGCAGCCAAGACCAACGGCCTAAGATTGGTTGGCGCAAATTGAGCACACCAAACCAAATCAGGCCAACGAGCGAGACCAGCAATCCCAAAAACACCAGCAGAAACAAAGACTCGACCTGAGGCAGAACATCTGACAGGACAGACATGAAACCGAAATGCCCAAGCGCCAACACGATGCCACCGCCACAAAACAATCGCAGCGCACTCTTGTTCGAGCGCGTCGCACCTCGAGCGTAAAACCGATAGTAAGTCACATAACCAAAAATCAGGGTGACTTGCCCCAAAAAAATCAGTGCAGGGTTCTGCCCAGAAATGACATCCGGCATCAAGCGCCCCAGAAACAAACGGCTCATGTCGTTGAACTTGTTGACCATGAACAGCACGTTGCCAAGCACGAAAGCAGCGCCACCCCATTGATGGATGTCACTTGATGATCTGATTTCTGCGGTCATGTTCTCGTCCTTGTAGAGATGGCTCGAGAATCAGATTTGAACAGAGATCGCTTGCTGGATATGGGCCAATCAGCCGAAAGTATTGAGTTTCATCGTAGGCTTCAAAAGATGACATTTCAAGTGGCAAGTGCTCGAGCGGTTTGGCATGGGTGAACCCTCGAGTGCGGTCACGAGATTGTACGAATCACTGCGGGGATGAAGATTTGGGAATGACTGAGATAAACCACACAGGAGCAACTTTATGCACAGACGAAAGTAACATAAAGGCAGATGCTCAAGATTGGTAAATCAGGCGAATGGTACAAGCAATTGACGATTCATTGTGTGGTTTGCGATAAGAATGTTTGACCAATCCACAAGCTCAGAGTTGATGAAGTCAATTAGGAATTCAATAATCGGCTTGGGAAAAGCCTGAATGTTAGGAACTTCGATAAAGTCTCCGGGAAAATGAATCTGATTTCGTAGCTGGCGATAATCATCAATGATGTCGAGTTGCAGGTCAGTCAAGCCAAGTGCAGCCCTGTAATGCGATTTTTCAGTGAGCAATGAAAACTTAACAGACGCCTCTTTAAGACCAGGAAGATAATTTTGTACTCCGTCAAATCGATAAGGTTGCAGAGTGATAAGTTCATGTTTCTTGATTGGTCTATCGCGCTGTTCATCTGCAAGGATTTTACAATTAGGAATCTTTGCATTGATCTCGTGAAGGATGTAATCACGTGCGAGTAACCGTGCCTTTAAGTGAAGCTCAAAAGCAGAGGCAATTTTTAGGTTCTCATAGTTGGCATGCTCCAGGCTTAGCAGCATCGCGTTTGGCCAAGGAACTGAAAGACCTGAGTCAAATCCTCCGTGGGATGTCCATTGTTGGGCAGCTAATTGTTCTGTTTTGATTGCGTGTCTATGTGAGACTGTGATCGTATCAGAAAATATCTTGAACGCTTCAACATTCAGCTTGACGACACCATGATCTCGATTTAAGTCGTCGTGATAGAGCAGATGCGTGTACTTAAAAACATCAAAACCGGAAAGCGACTGTTGCCTTGCTTCTTCTGTAGTGATGTGTTGGCTCATTGTTGTACAAAGTTACCATTTAGGCAGAATCGCGCCATCAGCGAATCCGCCTAAATCTTCCAAGCTTAATGGCTTAACCCAACCCCCAAAAACCAAAGAGAAACCAAAGTCTCGAGCGTATACTCGCCCAAGATCAACAACCCAAGACCGCCAGCCCACCAGCGAGGTAACGCCATGAATGCTCCAGACGCATCGGGTGCAGGTTGCCCATTTCATGCCGCACAAGAATTCAAACCGTTCGACACCCGCGATCCGTTCGGGTTTTACCAGCAGGCCCGCCAGGAGGAACCCGTGTTCTTCAGTCCGGAACTCGGCTACTGGGTGGTGACGCGCTTTGCAGATGCGCAGGCGATTTTCAAAGACCCGCAAACCTTCTCGAGCGAGAACACGCAAACCCCGTACAAGGCCCGTCCGCCGGAAGTCGTGCGCGTGCTCGAGGAGGGTGGCTTCAGCGTCAGTTCGGGCCTCTCGGCACGTCAACCACCGGATCACACGCGCTTGCGTTCGTTCATCAACAAGGCGTTCACGCCGCGTCGGATTGGAATTCTCGAGCCTCGGATTCGTGCGTTGGTGCGGCAGATGATCGGTGCGTTTGAGGGTGATGGTCACGCGGATTTGGTCGCGCAACTCTCGAACGATTTGCCCGCGTTGGTGATTTTCATGCTGCTTGGGATTCCCGACGAGGACGTGCCGAACGTCAAAATGTGGGCGCAATCTCGGGTGATGCTGAATTTCGGTGATTTGCCGATTGATGATCAGATCGAGCACGCACACAACTTGGTGCGGTACTGGAATTACTGTCTCGCGCTGGTGGATTCGCGGCTCGAGCATCCGCAGGATGACCTGCCCGGTGATCTGGCACGGCTCGCGCAGGATGGGGCGCACGAGATTTCCAGGGACGAGATCGCCAGCCTCGTTTACACGCAACTGACGGCGGGCCACGAGACGACCTCGAATTTGATCGGCAATGGCGTGATGGAATTGTTGCGCCACCGTTCGCAGTGGGAAAAATTGTGCGAGGACTCGAGCCTGATTCCGAACGCGGTCGAGGAACTCTTGCGGTTCGGCCCGAGCGTCTTCGCATGGCGGCGCAAGGTCAAAAAACCGGCCCGCGTCGGCAGTGTAGATTTGCCGGAGGGCGCAAACATTCTGATGCTGCTCGGCAGCACAAACCGTGACGAGGCGACGTTTCCAGAGGGCGAGACCTTAGACGTGACCCGGGCGAACGCCAAAGAGCATTTGTCGTTCGGGCTGGGCATTCATTACTGTCTCGGTGCGCCGCTCGCCCGGCTCGAGGCAAAAATTGTGCTCGAGGAATTGACGGCACGTTTGCCCGGATTGCGTTTGCTGGAGCAGGAATTTGAGTTCTCGCCGAACACTTCGTTTCGAGGGCCGTTGAGTGTGCAAGTCGAATGGGAGGTGGCATGAATCCGTTCGTGTTGGCGTTTGAAGCCTGTGACGCGACGATGCTCGCGCAGGTTGGTGGCAAATGCTCGAGCTTGGGCGAACTGACCCGCAATGGTTTTATCGTGCCGCCCGGATTTGCCGTGACGACCGAGGCGTTCGTGCAGCACCTCGAGGTGAATGGGTTGAATCCCAAGATTCACGCCGCGCTCGAGGGTTTGAACACGGGCGACAATGACATGCTGGATCGGGTCAGCCTCGAGATTCGCCATTTGATCGAAACCGCAGAAATGCCGGAGGATATTTCTCGAGCCATCGAGAGCGAATACACCAGCCTCGCCGCGAGATTGAATTTGCGTGAACCACCGGTCGCCGTGCGCTCGAGTGCCACCGCCGAAGACCTGCCCGGTGCGAGCTTCGCCGGACAGCAGGACACGTACCTCTACGTCGTCGGGATTGCCGCCGTGCTCGAGCACACCCGCAAATGCTGGGCGAGCCTGTACACGTCCCGCGCCATCGCCTACCGATTCGACAACGGCTTCCCGCACGAAAAAGTTTTGATGGCGGTCGGTGTGCAAAAAATGGTCAATGCTCGAGCCGCAGGGGTCGCCATGACCTTAAATCCGATCAATGGGGACCGCAGCAAAATCGTGATCGACTCGAGCTTTGGGCTGGGCGAAACCGTGGTCAGTGGAACCGTTACGCCGGACAATTTTGTGATCGACAAGGTGATTCTCGAGGTTGTCAAACGCCAGATTTCCCGCAAGCACATCGAGATCGTGCCGGACGTGGCGAACCGCACGACCATCGAACTTGAAATCTCGAGTGAACGTCAACTCGAACCATCACTGACGCTCGAGGAAATCAAAGCCGTCGCAGCAATCGCCAAACGCTGCGAGCAACACGCGGGCAAAGCGCAAGATGTCGAATGGGCTTTGGATGCCGACCTGCCCGAGGGCGAGAACATCGTGCTGTTGCAATCGCGGCCCGAAACCGTTTGGAGTCAAAAACCTGCGGCCCCCGCAAGCTCGAGCGCCTACCAAACTGGAATGGCGAGCATGTTGAACACACTGATGAATCCGATTGGTACCAAGAAAAAAGATTGAACGAACAAACGAACAGGCGCAACCATTTCACCAACAATCACACTGCTCGAGCATCAAACAGGAGGCACGTATGACCGCAGTCAACAAACGTTTCAAAAGCCCCTACGAGGACACGCCGCCGGACGGATCGGAGGGCTGGAAGGAACTCTACCCGTACTGGCTGACCTTCCGCGAGGACCGCAAAGAAATCGAGGAATCCAAATTCTGGTTTTGCGATTCCCAACACTGGCCGAACGTCTTCAGGCCGTTCGACACGATTGGTGTCGAATTCGCCGTCAAATGCTTGGGGCAGTACAACACGCGCCACCTGTTGATCCCACCGGCGAACGGCATCGAGTTCCGGGTTCACAACGGCTACTGCTACATGAGCCCGGTCGGAGTTGCGCCCGAACTCATCCCGGCCCGAGTACCACAATTCCTCGAGCGTGCCGGGTACTACTTTCAAAACTGGGGCAGCCTGCTCGAGAACTGGCACAAGAAAGTCCAAGGTGTGATTGATCGGCTCGAGGCGCTCGAGTTCAAACCGTTGCCAGAGGTTGTCTCGCTCGAGGCGGTCACGAGCGGCAAGGGTTTAGATGACACGTTTGACCTGACGATCAATTACAACCGTGCGATTGAACTCTGCTACGAGGCTTGGCAGTATCACTTTGAATTCCTCAATTTGGGGTATGTCGCGTACCTGGATTTCTTCGGCTTTTGCAAAGAAACCTTTCCTGACATTCCCGATCAGGCGATTGCCAAAATGGTTCAAGGCGTGGATTTGGATTTGTTCAAACCCGACGATGAACTCAAGAAGCTCGCCAAGCTCGCGCTCGAATTGGGCCTCTCGAGCGCGTTGAATACTGGCGATCTGGCCGCAACGCTTGCCGCCATCAAATCACATGCGAACGGCGCGAAATGGCTCGAGACCTGGGAGGCCGCGAAAAACCCGTGGTTCAATTTCTCTTCCGGCAACGGTTTTTACAGCACCGACAAAGTCTGGCTCGATCACCTCGACATTCCGCTCGGATTCATTCGCAATTACGTCTCGCGGCTCGAGGCGGGTCACACCATCGACCGACCCACCGCCAAGATCGCCGCCGAACGTGACCGTGTGACGCTCGAGTACACGGCCCTGTTGCCCAGCGACGAGGCGAAGGCCGCCTTTGAAGGCAAGCTCGGATTGGCCCGCGCCGTGTTTCCATACGTCGAGAACCACAATTTTTACATCGAACACTGGACGATGAGCGTCTTCTGGCGCAAAATGCGCGAACTCTCGAGCGTCTTTGTGCAGGCCGGATTCTGGCCAGAAGTCGGCGACATGTTCTACCTGCGCCGTGAGGAAATCAATGTCGCGCTGTTTGATTACGGCAACGGTTGGGCCGTCGGAGCGGACGCGATTGGGCCGACACATTGGGCCAAAGAAATTCCGCGCCGCAAAAAAATCATCGCCGCCCTGGGAACCAAACGCCCACTGCCCGCGATGAACGAACCGCCCGCCGTCGTCACTGAACCGTTCACGATCATGCTTTGGGGCATCACCAGCGAAAGCGTCGGCAAATGGCTCGAGGGCAGCGCCACCAGCGACAAACTTTCGGGCATGGCGGCCAGCCCCGGCTTGGTCGAGGGCCACGCCCGAGTGATCTTCAACGCCGATGACTTGGATCAAGTTCAAGACGGTGAGATCCTGGTCACGCAAGTCACCGCGCCAAGTTGGGCTCCGGTCTTCTCGAGGATCAGTGCCACCGTGACCGACATCGGCGGCATGATGTCACACGCCGCGATTGTCTGCCGCGAGTACGGATTGCCCGCCGTGACCGGCACGGGCAGCGCCAGCACCAACATCAAAACCGGTGATCGAATTCGGGTCGATGGCACGAACGGCACCGTCACGATTCTGGGTTGAGGCTGAAAATCACAACAGGTTTCGGGGGCGGATTCGTTCGCCCCTCGAGCCTCAATTTGGAGTTCCAATGAGCACTATAGATTCGAGCACCATCAAGATTGAATACGAGAACGTTTGGCGGGCCAGCCTGCCGTACATGCGCTCGAGAAAAAATGACATTCACATTCCACTGTCGTTCAAAGCCGCAGAACTATTGCTCGAGGATCACGCGCAGGCAAACCGTGACGTGGTGCTGCTGGGAATTCTGCTTCACGATTTGGGTTGGGCGGTCGTGGATCAGCACGAAATGTTCGAGCAGGGTTTCGGCCCGAACATGATGGAATCTGATGTGCGGATTCAACACGAAAAAGAGGGGGCGCGAATCGCTCGAGAAATCTTGACGCAACTCGAGTACGATCCGGCTATCATCGAGCACATCGTCAAGATTATTGATGGTCATGACACTCGCAAAACCGCCATCTCGCTCGAGGATCAATTGGTTAAAGATGCGGATAAGCTCTGGCGTTTTACGGTCACCGGTATTGCGGTGGCTTGCGAGTGGTTCAAGATGACACCCACACAATATGCGGACCGTCTCGAGCGAGAAATCGAAGGTCAGTTGTTCACCCAAACCGCCGTGAAAATGGCTCGGGCAAGTTTGCAGGAATCTCGAGCCGTCCTAAAATTGGCTGTCTTGAACGAATCATAAAACCGTAGAGGCGAGGCAAGCCTCGCCCCAGTGCAGGAGCAAGAATGGAATTCTGGATCGACAACCAATGGACACCCTCGAGCGGCGGCGAACGCATCGAAGTGCGCAATCCTGCTACCGGAGCATTGCTCGAGACGGTTCCCATGGGCAACGCTGAAGATGCGGATCGTGCTGTGCGTGCTGCCGAGCTTGCGTTCAAATCTTGGCGAAAGACCAGCGTCCTCGAGCGGGTGAAGCTTCAACGTCAAGCGGCACTCCTAATGCGATCTCGAGCCGATGAACTCGCCTTGTCGCTGACGCTCGAATTGGGCCGTCCGCTGGTCGCCGCCAAAACCGAGATTGAACGTTCTGCCGAATTGCTCGAGGTTTACGCTGAGGAAGCCTTGCGGTTGCGCGATAAAATCTTGCCAAGCGCGGCGGGTTCGAGAACCCTGGTGGTGCGTCAACCCATCGGCGTGGTGATTGCGATTGCGCCGTTCAATTATCCGATCACGTTGTTAACCTTCAAGCTCGGTGCGGCGCTGGTGGCGGGCTGTACGGTGGTCGCCAAACCCGCCGAGGACACGCCAATCACAACGTTGAAGTTGGCAGAACTGTTTCTCGAGGCGGGCTTTCCGGCGGGCGTGTTCAACGTCGTCACGGGTGGCGCGGCGCTTGGCGCAGCGTTGGTTGGGCATCCGATTCCGCGCAAGGTCGCCTTCACCGGCTCGAGTGCAACGGGGATCAAGATTGCACAACTCGCCATGCAGACGCTCAAGAGTGTGACCCTCGAGTTGGGTGGTCAGTGTCCGGCGCTGGTGCTTGAGGATGCCGATGTCGAGAAGGCGGCGGCCGCGATTGCTCGCCATTCGTTCGCCAACAGTGGACAGTTTTGTTACCGCGTCAATCGTGTTTATGTGCATCAACGTGTGTACCAAAAATTCTTGGAACGCCTCGAGCATTTCGTTTCGCAAATCAAAATCGGTGATCCGCTCGAGGTGGGCTGCACGATGGGTCCGATGATCGATGCTCGGATTGCTCGGATCAGCGAATTGCACATTCAGGATGCGCTCGAGCACGGCGCGAAATTGGTTACGGGTGGCTCGAGGTTGGCGGGTGGAATCTTTAATGCTGGCATTTATCTTCCGCCGACGGTTTTATCCGACACGTCGCACGCCATGAAAATCATGACTGAAGAAACCTTTGGTCCGGTGCTCGGTGTGATGCTATTCGTTGATCTCGAGACGGCCATTGAACTCGCCAACGATTCCGTCTATGGTCTGGCGGCGTTCGTCTTCACCAAGGACCAAACCCTCGGCTGGCGAATTGCCGAAGAACTCGAGGCGGGCAGCGTTTGGGTCAATGACATTCAACGCTCGAGCCAACTTGCACCGTTCGGCGGCGTGAAACAATCCGGCATCGGACGCGAGAAGGGACGCTATGGGCTTGAAGATTACCTCGAGTTGAAAACGGTTTACCTGTCATGATTACGCCTAATTTGATCAGAACCATCTACAAACTGGCTGAACCTTTTTGGCAGACGCGCTCTGGCGAGATTCACATGCCGCAGGCGTTCGAGTCCGCCAAGCGATTGCTCACGTTTTACCCGCTGGCGGATGCTGAAATCGTCCTGTCCGCGATTCTGCTACATGACATTGGTTACGCTCGAGTGCCCGAAGAAACGCACCACCAGGGTTTGGCTGGCGCACCCAAAGGTTGGCAGCCGGAAGTCACACGATTGCACGAGATTGAGGGCGTGAGCATGGCCCGAGAAATGCTGACTTCGCTCGGGTTTGATACGGTGAAACTCGAGAAGACTCTGGAGATCATTGATGGTCACGATTCGCGCAAAGTCGCCGTCTCGCTCGAGGATGCCATCGTCAAAGATGCCGACAAACTCTGGCGTTTCGGACCCGAGGGTGTGACGATCTGCCGTGGTTGGATGGGCATGAACGCCACAGATTTCATGGCGTATGTTGAAGCAAAAATCTCCGAATGGTTCTTGACCGATCACGGCGCAGAACTCGCCCGAGAGACACTTTCGCAAACCCGATCTGCTTTGAAGGAGAACGCATGACGCAATCACTCGAGGGGAAAGTCGTGATCATCACGGGTGCGGCGGGTGGATTGGGTCGCGTGTTTGCGTTGGCCTTTGCCGCTGCTGGCGCGAGTGTTGCCGCTGCCGACATCAACGAATCCGGTGCGCTCGAGACGGCGGCATTGATTCAAGCTCGAGGTGGTCGAGCAATTGGTTTGCGCGTCGATATCAGCGATGAAACCTCCACCCGTGCACTGGCGGAAAAAGTCGCACTCGAGTTTGGCGGGATCGATGTGCTGGTGAACAACGCCTCGATTTACGCGGGTCTCGAACGCAAACCGTTCTTTGAACTCGAGGTGGCCGCCTGGGATCGTGTCATGAATGTGAACCTCAAAGGACCGTGGCTGTGCGCCAAAGTCGTCTACGCGCATCTGAAAGCATCAGGCGCGGGAAAGATCATCAACATCTCGAGCGCCACCGTTCACAGCGGTTCGCCGAACTGGGCGCATTACGTTGCCTCAAAAGGTGGTGTGATTGCGCTCACCCGTGCGATGGCTCGAGAGGCTGGCGATGACGGCATCACGGTCAATGCGATAGCACCGGGATTCACCCTGACCGATGCGAGCCTGGGTTTGATCGAAAATGCCGAGAATTACGGCGTGACCAGGGGGGCGCTCAAACGTTCTCAACAGCCCGAGGATGTGGTCGGTGCGGCACTGTTTTTAGCCTCGAGCGCGAGCGAGTTCATCACCGGACAAACCTTGATTGTCGATGGCGGACGACAATTTAACTGAGCACCGTTGTCTCGAACGGTGCATTCGCCGTTTTGATCCCTCGAGCTTGACCTGAAGCGATCTCCAAGCCTCAAGCCTCAAATGCTGTAGGTGCTGCTGGCGGTCGTGCCTCCGCAACCTGTCCAATTCGTGTGAAAGAACTCGCCTCGAGCCTTGTCGGTGCGTTCATACGTGTGCGCCCCAAAGTAATCGCGTTGTGCCTGAACCAGATTCGTGGACAACGTTCCAGTGCGATACCCATCAAAGTACGCCAACGCGCTCGAGATTGCGGGAGTCCAGACGCCATGCAAGGCCGCACTCGAGACGACCTCGCGCCAGGATTGCTGGTTGGCTTTGATGATGTTCGTGAAGTACCCATCGAGCAGCAAGTTCGCCAAGTTCGGGTGTTGATCGAACGCCTGCTTGATGTTCTCGAGGAACCGTGCCCGAATGATGCAACCCTCACGCCACATCAGGGCAATCGCGCCGTAATTCAATTCCCAACCGAACTCGAGGGCGGTCATGCGCATCAGTTGATAGCCTTGCGCGTATGAGCAAATCTTGCTGGCGTACAAGGCTTGGCGCACCTGTTCGATGAACTCGTTTTTGTCGCCCGTGAACTCGAGTTTTGGTCCAGCGAAAATGCTCGAGGCTGCGACTCGTTCTTCTTTCAAAGCGCTGATGCACCGGGCAAAGACCGCTTCGGCAATCGTGCTGGTTGGAGCGCCTACATCCAAGGCCGTGACCGAGGTCCATTTGCCGGTGCCTTTCTGACCGGCAGCATCAAGGATCACATCGACCAAATCCTTGCCGGTGATCTCGTCCTTTTTGGTCAGGATTTCACTCGAGATTTGCATCAGGTAACTGTCCAACTCACCCACATTCCAGATGGTAAAAATCTGTGCGATCTCTGAGTTCTCGAGACCGATCAAACGCAAGAGGCTGTGCGCTTCAGCGATCATTTGCATGTCGCCGTACTCGATGCCGTTGTGAACCATCTTGACGAAATGGCCCGCACCGTCCGGTCCAACCCACTCGCAGCAGGGCAAACCATCGGCAACTTTCGCGGCGATTGCTTGGAAAATCGGTCTGACAAATTCCCAAGCTCGAGCGTCACCACCTGGCATGATCGATGGGCCGAGCAGTGCGCCCTCTTCGCCACCGGAAACGCCCGTGCCGACAAAAAGCAAGCCGTGATGTTCGAGTTCTTTGCAACGCCGGTTGGTGTCGGCGTAATGGCCGTTGCCACCGTCAATGATGATGTCTCCAGCCTCGAGCAGTGGGATCAACTGCAAGATTGTGGCATCGACGGCAGCCCCCGCTTTGACCATCAGCATGACCTTGCGTGGACGCTCGAGTTGTGAAACGAATTCTGGAAGCGAGTGCGCTCCAACAATGCTTTTTCCTGCGGCGCGACCGGCAATGAACTCATCCACTTTGCTAACGGTGCGATTGAATGCGGAGACCGTGAAGCCTTTGCTGGCCATGTTGAGGATCAGGTTTTCACCCATGACTGCGAGACCGATAGCGCCAATCTGTGATTGCATCCGTACACCTCCAAAAGTTTTTTCGAGCAATCGTTATTGCCCGAGTTGTGCGATGACTTGCTCGAGCATGGTTTCTATGGGTTGAGCAATATCCACGATGATCGCGTTGGTCGGTGGTTCAAGCGTGGAAAGTTGAGTCTCGAGCAAACTGACCGGCATGAAGTGCTCGCGGTTGCGCATCCGTTCGGCAATCAGTTCATGGCTGCCCTCGAGCGAAACGATGTGAACACCCTCGAGATCACCCACCAGAATGTCTCGGTATTTTTCTTTCAACGCCGAACAGGCAAGCACGATTGGCTTGTCTTCGAGTACGTGTCCCGCGATCAGTTCATGCAATCGCTCGAGCCACGGCTGCCGGTCCTCGTCGGTCAGTGCTTCACCTCGAGACATTTTTTCGCGGTTGGCTGGCGGGTGGAAATGATCGGCATCGGCAAAGCTCCAACCCAACCGATCTGCGAGGGCTTTGCCTACGGTGCTTTTGCCCGAACCGGACACACCCATGACCAGCACGGCTCGAGGGTTCATGGCATACTCCACGGCCAGATCACGCAGGAAGCAACCTCTGGGAACAGCACGAAATCAGCCTTGCCTTTGCAGACCAACGTGATGATGCTCGAGCCGACCAGCACCTCTCGGGCGGCGTTTAGGGTTGCGCCAGTCACGCTGACATCATCAACCACAAGCAGGCACAACCCGGCGAAATCAAAGTTGAACGCCTCGAGCAAACGGGGCGCACTCGAGCGTGGCTTGTTGTCGTCATCGCGGTAGTTGACTCGCAGCACGTGCAACGGTACTCCAAGCTGATGCGCAGCCATGCTTGCAGGCACCACGCCACCACGACCAATGCCGATCACGGCATCCACCTTTGGCAGTTGCATTTGACGCATGCGGGTGCTGATCTCAGCAAACTCGAGATGTACTTTCTCGGGTTGAACCTTCTCGAGTTGGACACCGTGCGCGATTGTGTTCATGCCTCACCTCGCACGCGATACAGGGTCTCACCGGCTTTGCGCACCAGCATCACGCCTTCGGATTCACGGTTGGCGAAATCTTCCGGGTTGATGCTGGCCGGGTTGATGTACCCGAGGTTCAACCGTTCGCACTCGGCTCGAGAAATCTTGCTGGCGAGCGTCACCTGAATGCGTGTTTGCTCGCGCCCATCCAGCCAAGCACCTGCGCCGCGAACGTGCGTGCTGTGCGCCACCACGCCGAGCGGCACGTGCGCGAACCGTTCCCATTGATTCAGGAAGTACGGGACGCTGTGATAACCGATTTCACCAATGGACTTGCCATGCACGACGCTGACCGTCTCGAGGTGCGGCGCGTAAATGATCAACTCACCACCATCCTCGAGTGCCGGATCGAGCTTGTACATCGCCTTGCCTGCCGTCCACAGTTCGTCGTACATCGGTGGGGCGCAGGAGAGCACGCGCTTGAAGGGCTTGTCCACCCAGACGATGTGCCGCTGGCTTGAGAGGTCCGCCGCTGCCGACCACGCGCCCTCAAAATCGCCGACGAACATGCCCGAAAGCCCCGCACCCTGCACGGTCAGGGCAATCAACGTGATCGGTGTCGGCACGTGACGGGCCGCCTCGTGGATCAGGGCGCGAACCGGCGTGTCTTTCACGCCAATCGTGCGGCGAATACCGGCGAGTGCGCCCAGCCAGTGCGTGACGTTGATCATGTCCGCGCCGCTGATGCCGGGAAAAAGATACTTCGCGCCGCCCGAGAATCCAACGACCTCGTGCGGGAAGGTTGGCCCGAGGATCACGATCTGATCCGCCTCGAGCGCGGCACGGTTCAAGCGAACTTGCACGTCGCCGCCAAGCGTCGGATGCCAGTAATCACCAGCGATTTCCTGGACTCGAGCCTGCCAAACGATGCCAACGGTTTGCAAGGCATTCGGGTCTTGCCAAGCATGATTGAGCAAGCCCACATGCTTGAAGGTCGTGGCACGTTCTTCCGCGCTGATGCCGACGAGTTTGAGGATCTGATCTTCCTCGAGCGCTGGGTGCGTGCCGAGCGCAACCATGAAATCGAGTTGGCTCGCGTCCGAAAACACTTCAACGAGCATCCGAAACAATCGCGGCAACGGCAAGGTGCGCGTGTGATCTGGGATCAACACCAGCACTTTCTGCCCCGAGAATCGACCCTCGAGCGTCCCGAGCGTTCGCCGAATATCGGCAGCCTCGAGTAATTCGCCAGCGGGTGTGGTGGTGGAAGCGAGTAGTGACAAAAGGAATCTCCTTCGATTTGAGTTGATATAGAAATGCTCAGCGATGGAACGAACTTGTAGGGTGGGCTGTGCCCACCGGTTTTGTGCAAATGGTGGGCACAGCCCACCCTACGAAACTTGCCGCTACGCTTTCGTCCATCTCGAGCGCAGGAAGTGTGCCGCCATTTTCGGACGGCGATCTCGGGTGAACACGCCTTTGTGATTCAAGCCGTTGACGCGGAAGATGCCCTGACCGGTTTTGAAATCGGCGAAGACCCACATCTGCATTCCCACGATGTAGGGCTTGCGGTCGGCCAGATCGAGGTAAGCGCGAAGCATCTCGACTTGAAATTCTTCGGTCCACATTTCACCGGGTTGATTGTGCATTCCAACCACGGTGTCCGCGCCGAATTCGGTGATCAAAATCGGTTTCTTGAATTGCGCGTACAACTCGTCAATCTCCTGCTCGAGTTGCTTGAGGCCCTCGCCGAGTTGCCCGACGTGCGTGTACCAACCTTGATAACGGTTGATACTGACGAAATCGGTGATGTCCAACCATTCTCGAGGCCCGTACATCACGCCAACGAGTGTCACGGGCCGGGTGGGATCGTGCGTTTTGGCCTGCTGGTAGAGTTGCGTGAAAACCTTGACACCCATCTGCGTGCCGTGTTCGCTGCCGCCACCGGCGAGCGGGTTGCCGACCATCGGTTCGTTGGCGATGTTCCACATGATCACGCTCGGGTGGTTCTTGTCGCGTTGAATCAATTCCTCGAGTTGCACCTGGCACTGTTGGTGTCGCGCTTCGATCAGTTCGTCGCTGTCGGCAAAATTGTACGAGACCGCCGGAATCTCCGCGATGATCAGGATGCCGAGTTTGTCCGCGAGTTGCGCGGTTTCTTCCGAGTGCGGGTAATGCGCGGCGCGAAACGAATTCGCACCCATCCAGCGCATCAATTCATAGTCTCGGGCGATCACCGGCAGGTTGGTGGCGCGACCACTGATCGGCGCGGTTCAGTCCGATCCGCAAGACGCGGGCGGCCTCCGGGACGGTCAACAGGACGGGCGGTTCGTTGTCTTGGTTTCGTTGGTTTGGGAATGGCAGGGCAAGTCTCCTCGGAAATGTGAACGGGTAAGTTGAATTGACAAACTGAAAAACGCAGCGACAGATCGACTCCCTTTTGGCGGCGCATTCGCCTGCGTCTGAGGCCACACCTCGAGCGCATAACCAGAACAAACCGATTGATACCGATTCGCTTTGACCAGATTCTGAGGATGGCGCTTGGCGCTCGAGGGTCGCATTTCACCCTTGAGGGTATTGACCTTCCTCTGATTTTCACTCCCGGTTAGACTGTGGACACGCATGAAGATCATCACCTTGAACCTGAACGGAATTCGCAGCGCCCACAGCAAGGGCGCGTTCGATTGGCTGCGCCAACAAAACGCCGAAATCATTTTGTTGCAAGAGGTTCGGGCGCTCGAGCATCAACTGCCGGATTTGCAACTTGAGGGTTATCACGCCTTCTGGAATCCTGCCGAAAAACCTGGGTACAGCGGTGTGGGCATGCTCTCCAAACTCGAGCCAAAAAAAGTGATCAAGGGAATCGGCTCGAGCGAATTTGATGGCGAGGGCCGGACGCTGCGACTTGATTTCGCGGATTTCAGTGCGATGAGCGTTTACGTTCCATCCGGCTCGAGCAGCGAGGACCGGCAGGCGGCAAAGATGCGTTTCCTGGCCGATTTTCACACGCACCTGACTGACTTGAAAAAGAAACGCGAGTTGATTGTTGGTGGTGATTTCAACATCGCGCACCAGAAAATCGATTTGAAAAACTGGCAATCGAACCAGAAAAGTTCTGGCTTTCTACCCGAGGATCGCGCCTGGGTCGATGGCCTGCTCGAGTCGGGATTCAAAGATTCCTTCCGTGATCACGTCGGGCAGGATGCAGCGTTTTACTCGTGGTGGTCAAACCGTGGTGGGGCTCGAGGCAACAATGTCGGATGGCGACTTGACTACCAATTTTCCACACCCAATCTTGCGGCGCGAGTGAACCATGCCAGCATTTACCGTGACACTTTTTTCTCCGATCACGCGCCAGTGGTTCTTGAGTACGGACTCGAGTGAACAACATTTCGACCGACACGTTGCGGCTCGAGCAAGTACGGGATTCGCAAGTCAACATCTTGCGGGCCTGGGAATCGGACTCGAGCTTCAAGTGCGTTTTCCCATTCGCGCCGTGGCCAACCACCGGAAAACTCGAGTCCTTCCTGCGCGGCTCCGAGGTGTTCCGGGCCTTGATGGTCTCGGGCTTGGATGCCTCCGACGTGCTGTTTGGTTGGGCGGCGTTTGCGCATTTGGATTGGAAGAACCGCAGCGTCAGCCTCGCCTGGGGATTGCACAGTATTGCGCCCGAGAAGACCGAACTCGAGGTGGCTCGAGCCCTCGTCAAGTTCGCGTTTGATGAATTGAATATGGTGCGGCTCGAGACAGAAATCCTCGCCAGCGCAACCTCTACGGTTCAAATCCTCGAGCAACTTGGATTCACCCACGAGGTCACGAAACTCAAGGCCGCCAGCGTCGGCAAGCAATTCCAAGATGTCCTCGTTTACGGTTTGTTGCGCGTGCAATAATCACCAACCTGTGAGCCTCGTCTCGAGCCTGTACCCAGTCGCGCACGGCGCTCGCATCGCCCTGTGCCGTCCGAGCCCACGCTGGTTCACGCTCGCAGCAAGTTGGGTGTCCGACCCGCAAATCAACCGGACCTTGATCACCGCGACACCCTGGCCGCTCGAGCCTGCGCAAATGCCCGCCTGGTTGCCCGTGGCCGAACCTCCAACTGCGTTTCTGCTGGCGTTACAAGAATCGCTCGAGCGACCGATTGGCCTGTCACACTTTCACAGTTTTGACGAACGCAGCAAAAGCATCAAACTCGCCATCCTGCTCGAACCCAACTTTCAAGGCCAAGGCTTGGGGTCCGAAGCGGTCGCGGTGATGCTCGAGTACGCCTTTAAAACCTTCGACCTGCATCGCGTGAGCCTCAGTGCCTTCTCGAGCAATCCAGCCGGTCTGAGGGCCTACGAACGCGCCGGATTTCGATTTGAGGGTATCCGCCGCAAAGCCTGGTTCCGCGATGGCGAATGGCACGATGATGTGGTGATGGCGGTGCTGCGCAGCGAATGGCAGGAACGAGGATGAAACTCGAGTTTTATGGCAAACCAATCCGTCGATACGGGATCAACCTCGAGTCGAATCGCTGAATTCCCCAATGTGGGAAAACATCAGGGCAAACGCACCAAGCTGACGGTAGCCTATCCGAGTGATCACCAACATCATCGAGCATTTCAGCACCCTCGAAGACCCTCGCCGGGACCACCC
>JAYURE010000132.1:0-5959 GCA_043756345.1 Deinococcales bacterium
CTTGCACCAACCCGAGGTTCATCACGCCCAGATCGGCTCGGGCTTCACGGATCAGGGCTTCAACGCCGTTCGGATGCGCTTCCTCTTCGACCAATTCAAAACGGATGTTCGGGTGCCGCGTCCGAAATCCGTGCATCACGGCGGGCAGGATGTGCGTGGCGGTGCTGCGCATGCTGGCGATGCGCAGCTTGCCACGCAACCCTTCGCGTTCAAGGTGTGTGACCTGTTCGAGCGCCTCGAGTGCGTTCAATGCGTCGCGTGCGTGCTCGAGGATGGTTTGGCCGAACGTGGTGGTGGTCGCGCCGTGCCGTCCACGCTCGAGCAGTTTTTGGCCCAATGTCCGTTCGAGTTCGTTGATCGCGTGTGACAGTGTGGATTGCGCCGTGCCTAGCTCGAGTGCCGCTTCGGAGTACGTGCCGGTTTCAACCACGGTCACGAAGGTTCGCAATTGCGAGAGTGTGACTCGAGATTGGATTGCGGACGGTTCAGACTCGCGCTGATTTGGATCTCGCTGAATTGGATCTCGCAAGGTCATGCTTGATTCTAGGGCAGTCTCGAGCATTCTATCGAAGCGCTGCATACATGTCGCGGTTTGCCGCCCGAGTTTCGTTAGGACTTCGGTCAGTTCGGGACTACCTTGAACACATGACAAGAGTAGCGAACGACCCCACCGTGCTCATCAAACTCGACCGCCCAGCTTTCGCCAACCCCGGCGAGATCACCACACATGACGCCTTCTTCGAGGTTGTCGGTGATGTCAACGAAACACGATTGCAGGCCGTACTGTCCCCCAACCTCGAGTTCCGAATCTGGAACGATGCCCGCGTCGGTGATGCCGTCGTGCAAGTCCGAGCAAGCGGAGCCTGCGCTTTGGCCCGAATCAGGTCGATGCTCGAGAATGCGGGTCTGGTTGTGCTCGGTGGACGTTGCGCTCGGGTGGCGTGAATCAATGAACGTCGGCATCTTCTTGTTCGATGAGGTTGAAGTCCTCGATTTCGCCGGTCCATTTGAGGTCTTCAGCGTCGCCGCTCGAGTCCAATCTCGCCGTGAACCAAACTCGCCCAAAGCCTTCGAGGTCTTCACCGTCTCGGAGGCTCGAGGTTTGATTCGCGCCCGAGGCGCACTGATGGTGCAAGCCTCGTTTACGCTGGCGACGCATCCGCACATTGACGTTTTGATCGTGCCGGGTGGCGTGGTCGATGCCGAACTCGAGAAACCAGCCGTGATCGATTGGGTCAAACAAATTGACACCTCGAGTCAACTGACCGCAAGTGTTTGTACCGGCGCGTTCATCTTGGGTCGGGCCGGATTGCTCGAAGGGCTAGAGGCGACAACCCACCGGGAGGACATTCCCGACCTCGAGCGTGCTCAGCCAAACGTGCGCGTGCTCCGCGATGTCGATTGGGTCGATCAGGGTCGCATCGTCACCTCGGCGGGCATCAGCGCAGGCATCAACATGAGTTTGCACTTGGTCTCGAGGCTGCATTCGCCCGAGTTGGCGGTGGCGACTGCACGCCAAATGCAGTACGTTTGGACAGGTCAATCTGAAACCACCAAGGGGAATCATTCGTGAGCGAAGATTTGAAATATCCGGTCGGACAGTTTGAGAAACAAGCCACCTACTCGAGCGCCGAACGTGCCGGGTTTATTCAAGTGCTCGAGGATTGTCCGGCGCAACTTCGTGCCGCCGTCGCTGGCCTCTCAGAATCCCAACTCGAGACGCCGTACCGCCCCGACGGTTGGACGGTGCGTCAGGTTGTGCATCACATGCCGGACAGCCACATGAATGCGTTCATCCGCATGAAGCTCGCGCTGACCGAAGACAAACCGATCATCAAACCGTATGACGAGGCAGCTTGGGCGCTGTTGCCTGATTCTCGAGGACCATGCGTGGTTTCGCTCGTTTTGCTCGAGGCATTGCATTCGCGTTGGGTTGAATTGCTGCACGACATGACTGAGACGGATTGGCAACGTGGCTTTGTTCATCCTGAGATGCTCAAACAGGCTCAGGAAAAAGCTGCTGAGAATCCAGAATGGGCGCAAGGCTTCGCCGCCGATCAGTTCGGTCTGATCACGCTTGAGCAGGCTTTGGGCACGTATGCGTGGCATTCACGGCATCATGTGGCGCATGTCACCAAGTTGCGAGAACGCATGGGTTGGTGAGCCTCGAGATCAACCGATTTCTGTTCTGATTAGCCAACAACTTGGTTGCGTCCACCGTGCTTAGCGGCGTACATGTTCTTGTCGGCCACTCCGAGCAGGCGTTCAAAGTGCTCCAGGTCGGTGTTGGTCGCCAACCCGAGGCTGATTGTGACCTGCAAGTTCGGGTGAATACCGCTCCAATCGTGCGTTTCAACTGCGGCACGCAGTCGTTCGCAGATGGCTCGAGCCTGTTCCGGGGTTGATCCCGGCACGACGATCACGAATTCTTCGCCGCCGTAACGGGCGGCAATGTCACTGGCGCGTTTGTGCTTGCGCATCAGATCGGCAATTTCCTGCAAGACTGCATCGCCCACTTGATGCCCAAACGTGTCGTTGACCCGCTTGAAGTTGTCCACGTCGAACATCACGACCGGCAATGGCATCTGACCAAGTTGAGCGGCGACGAATTCTACCTCGAGTTGCTGTTCGAGATACCGGCGGTTGTACAACTGCGTCAGTGGATCGATGCGCACTTGATGCTCGAGCGCCTGAACAAGTTGGGTTTTTTCTTGATCGGCCTGGCGTAAATTTTCGAGGGCTTGGGCCAATTCGACGTTTTTCAGGTGCGTGATTTCGGCCTCACTGCGGGTTTTTTCGGCCTCACGTTGGCTGCTCGAGGCCCGCAAACGGCGGTTGGTGTTGTCGTCTCGAACCTCACGGGAAAGGTGATGAAACTGCTTAAAATGCTCGAGGGCCGCCAAGGGTTGCTGCGTGTGCTCGTAGACCAGGCTGAGGCGTTCATGCACCATGTATTGCAATTCGAGCGCACGGATTTTGATGCTCAATTCGAGGGCGCGACGCAACAGACCGAGTGCCGCGTCATGATCGCCACGGGCGTCGAGCGCCTTGCCCGCATTGAGCAGGCAATGAACCTCACCGTGACGGTTTTCGAGGCTCAGGAACAATTCCATCGCTTGTGAATTGATGCTGAGGGCTTCCTCGTACGATTCGAGTTGAATCAGGGCGGCGGCGAGGTTCTCGAGGGATTTGGCCTGATAATCTCGGTCTTCGAGTTGTTGAGAGATCGTTTCGGCTTGACGCAAGTCCCGGATGGCCTCGGTGACTTGTCCCAGTTCGAGACGGGCCGCGCCCGCATTGATCAATGACGATGTTTGCCGAGGCAAGTCGCCAACCTCAAAGGCCAAACGGTTGCATTCGAGGTGGTACTCGAGTGCCCGTTTCGGATCACCCAATTGCCGGTGCAACAAACCGATGTTGTTCAGACATGAGGCCACCCCTGCGGTTTCGCCCCGGGCTTGGTCGAAGGCCATCGTGTCTTCGACATACGCCAAAGCGGTCGCTGCATCGCCGAGCGAATGGTAGACGCCACCGACATAATTCAGGCTGTCACGGGTTAAAGTCTCGTGCCCGGTTTCGCGTCCAATCTCGAGCGCTTCGAGCAGGAAATTCAGGGCGCGTTCATACTCGCTGGTAACGAAATAATGAAAGCCGAGGTTGCGGCAGGCCAGCCCATAGGCCAACCGGTCGTTCTTGCTGCGGGCCTCCTCGAGAATTACCTGACTTTGTTCGGCGAATTGACCCGGATCGCTCAGACGCAACTCCCAGACTTGCGCGGCAATGGATCGCAAGTCTGAAACTGAAGCTGGATTGAGGGTTGGGATTTGGATGGGTATTCCCCCCTTGCAGGAGGCACGGCAGAGCGGTCGATGACGGATGGGTCGTTTCGGTCTGGGAAATGGCAGGCTTGGTCACGAGGCAGGGTTCGCCCACTTCGGGCTTCAGGGTAAGGTAAAAGCCCTACTCGAATCCTTACAAATCCAGGCTCAGCGGTCAGTTCACACCCTGCCATGGGCCAGCAGGCATGAGCGACCAGATTGAACTCGCCTTGAGTCTAAATCCCGGTTCAGTTCAGGCGGTGGGTTGAATGGCGGTCCGCAATTTGCGCCGGTAGCCGACGAATTCCAAAAACCAGGCGATCAGGTTGATCACGTAAATCACGACCAAAACCCCGAGCAACCACATCTCGAGGTCGCCATCAATCCAGGCCGGAGCGCGGGCAATGCCGAGCGGACTCGAGGATTCAAACAGGGCAGGGGCCAGCGATGAAAATCCGGTGCGCAACAAGGTCAATGCCCCAATGATCGCGGCCCATGGTGCGAGCAGGAACAGGCCCCAGACTTCATCGGCCAGACCGGTGCCAGGAATCAAAATCGCCAAAAGCTCGTAAACCATGCCTCGAGGAGCCAGTCTGGTGCTGGCTGGACGGGGCACCATCAACCACAGCAGGTTGCCGATGGCGAATACGAGCAGAATCACGCCAATTAGTTGTAAGGCCCAACTGGGCAAGTTTAAAAACGATGGTAGGCGCAACGTGGAAAGGTACTGCCATGGGTCACGGACCATACTCGAGAATTCGCCACTCAGGTCGCCAGCGATGGTGTTGACCAGTTCTTTGGGCTCTGGAATCGCCAGCATTGGCTGACCGGATCGGGTGTCCTTGTGAAAGGTTGCGCGATACCCGTTCGGGGCGTTGCCGAGGTTGTACGCCGGGGCCAGCGCGTTCTGATCCAGCTTTAAGGCTTCACGGTACTTGGCGGTGGCGGTCGCAGTGTCGTTGCGAAGGCTCGAGATCACACCGAGGTTATTGATTGCCATGGCGCTGTTAGGGGCGTTCTTGGCGAACTTCGCGGCCCGCTCGAGATCACCATCGAGTTGTGCCGCCAGTCCACGCAGGGCCTCGGCGCTCGAGGTGGTGGGTTGATCGGCGTATTTGGCCCAAAATCCGGCCCCGCCAAGCGTGCCTTGCGACAAGGTTGGTTCTGCGAGGGCTTCACGGGAACGGACGCCCCAGCCGTGAACGACCAACAACGCGATGGCCAACGCCAGCATCGTTAACAGCACAAATCGTTCGGTGAAAGTCTGGTAGGCGGGCATTGCAAAACGCAGGCGTTGAAATGGGGCGCGACGCCAGGCATTGAAACGACCACCGAAGGGCTTCAAATCTTTGGATTGCACGCCCCAATACTTGGCGGTTAATACCAACTGCAATGCAAAATACGCGAACAGCAAGGCCAGCGCTGCCGCGAGGCTCAGGCCAGCGATTCTCGAGGGAGCCTGTTCGCCCAAACGAAACGACGTGCCCTGCGCCAACAGGCGGTTGAATTCCAACCATTGCCCAGCTTCACCAGGATTGCCTTGCGACTCGAGCCAAGTGGCGTATTCGACGTAAGCGGCATCGAAACCAGCGAAGCGCGGCATGGTGTTGCGCAAAAACTCGAGCCAAATCCCGCCACGTTTGGCGTTGCCAGATTTGAAGAGGTTGCGGGCCACGCCAAGCGGATCGCCCCAGGCGGCAAGCGCAGACTGGTTGACGCGAAAGGCTGGATCGTAGCCGGACTTGGCGTACTGCACCCTGGCGCGACGCAGGGCTTCATCGGCCAGTTCGGGCTGATTGAAACGCTCAAGCAACGCCGCAAGCCGGATCGAAACGAAAAACGGTTCGGATTTTGCGAGTGCCTTGCGAAACTGCTCCAGGGCCGGGGCGCGTTGAGCATCCTTCTCGAGTGCCGAAGCGAAATTCGCCAACAATAATGGGTTACTCGGGTCGAGATTGACCATCGCCCGCAGTTGCGTCAAATTCAGGTTGCGGGCAGGCTCGAGCGTGGCAAGCAAGGCTTTGGATGGCGGATACGTGACCCGCTCGACCGGTTTTGTGCCGCGCAGTGTGAACCCCTCGCGGATGCCCGAATCGAGTTGCACACTGGCCCGCACGTCCGCACCGGACGGCTCGAGCAAC
>JAYURE010000133.1:0-2183 GCA_043756345.1 Deinococcales bacterium
CCTCAAATTTTCTCGAACCCGGCATGATCAGCACATCCAAGCCCGGAAGTTTCGGCGCAGGCGTTTGAAACGCGAGCGCATCCGCCGTTAAATTGCCAATGTTCTCGATTCTAATTTCTGGCTTGTCTTGCGGCCCGGATTTTCGTGCTTTCTCGAGCGTGCGGGCATCATGGACAAACAATTTTTCCAGCCCGTCTTTCCAGTACGGCTCGAACGAGTACCGCCATGCCGGATAACCCAGCCTCGAGCCGATCCGTCCGGGAAAGGCAACATCGCCACCGAGTCCGATCACAAGGCCGTTCGCTTTCTTAGCAAACGCCACTGGTTTCGGCCCACCCGCAATGAACGCGAGCGATTCGGTGACGCTCGAGATCGCATCGAAACCCAAACCTCGAGCGATGCGTTCCTCATGACCCGACGCGAACGGACACGGCAGCAACCCGAGAGAAACGCGCACATCCGGTGCTTGCAAGCGAAGTTCGCGCAGCATCGGCCCAGCCCAGGTGTACAACTCGCCGGGACCGTTGGAGAGCAAGACAATTTCAGTGTCTTGAGTCTTGAGTTCTGAATTCTGAGTCAAAAGCAAAACCCCTTCAGCGTCTTAAACTTGAGCCCATGACCCGTGACCCGTGAACTGTGACCCGTGACTTTCATTCAATCTTTCCCGGCGAACCCGGACAAACCACGGCTGCTCGAGGTACGGGCAAACTCGAGGAAACTGGCCAGGTGCACCGAGGTTTTTGCGGGTTCATCGAAACGCTCGAGGGATTCGCCGTGACGCAAAGCCCGGAACGCCTCGCCGAGCAAGCGGTAATCCTGGCCGCCAACACCGCGACGGCGCAAACCAATCGTGTTCAGGCTGTAATGCTGCACCGGATGCCCATCGGCGAGGCTGTACGGCAGCACGTCTCGAGCAATCTTGCTGGCCATGCCGACCATCGCGTAAGACCCGATCCGGCAGAACTGATGCACAGACACGCTCGCGCCGAAGGTCACGTAATCGCCAACGACCACGTGGCCCGCCATCTGCATGCCGTTCGGAATGATGACGTGGTTGCCGATGAAGCAATCGTGCGTGACATGGACATAGACCATGAACAGGTTGTCGTTGCCGATGCGGGTCAGGCTGCCACCCCCCGCCGTGCCACGGTTGACGGTCACAAATTCTTTGAAGACGTTGCGATCCCCAATCTCGAGGTACGAGATTTCGCCTTTGTATTTCATGTCCATCGGTTCGCCACCGAGCACCGCGTAAGGCCCGAAATGATTGTCGCGGCCTATCGTGGTGTACCGTTTGATGATCGTGCCCGGCTCGAGGATGGTGCCCGCCCCGATGCGCACCTGATCTTCGATGATGCAGTGAGGGCCAACTTGCACGCCCGGCTCGAGGATGGCGTTTGGGTCGATGATCGCGCTGGGGTGAATGGTCGTGGGAGCGGAAACGCTCATGCGCGAGATTCTAACCCTGGAAGTGCAAAGTTTCAGGCGAAGGGAAAAGCAAAAACTCAGGCTCGAGTCCAGTTTCGACCCGAGCCTGTTGGGATATGCGGATTGCTGACTGTTCAGACTGTCCGTTCAGACTGATCGTTCAGATCATGCTTTGGGCTTCGACGTAGTTACGCAGGGCCGGAATGTCGATCTCGTACTGCCCTCGAGTGCCTTCGACCAAGCCGAGGTCGCGCAGTTCACCCAGGGCGTTCGTGACGGTCACGCGGGTGCTGCCGACGAAGGCGGCGAGTTCCTCGTGCGTCAAATCGAGCTTCAATTGGGCTTTCGCGGTCGCTTTGTCACCGAAACGCTCGGCGAAGGCCAACAGTGCGCCACCGACTCGGGCAGACACCGGAGAAGTCATCGCCTCGAGTTGACCCTCGAGTTCTTGCACTCTGGCGGCCAACACTCGGGCGAGTGCGAGCGGAATGTTCGGGGCTTTCTGCGAGAGTTCGAGCACTTTATCAAGGCAAACTGGGCTGGCCATGACCGGATCGGTCAGGGCAACCGCGTCGGACGTGTGCCGCTCGAGGCCCGACAAAAACGATTCACCAAAGAAATCCCCTGGCCCGAGCACGGACAGGATGCGTTCGCCACCGTCGATGGTCGGCACGGTGATCTTCACTTTCCCCTCGAGCACGATGTACAAATCATCCGCCCGATCTTGATACCGGTAGATCGCTGCGCCCTTCTTG
>JAYURE010000134.1:0-5945 GCA_043756345.1 Deinococcales bacterium
AGAATCCCGAGCGTCGTACCGAACCCACCGAGCACGTTGCGTCCCAAACCCGAAGCGAACGCCAGCAGCAGCGCGAACCAGAAGAACCTCGAGCCGAGCAAAACCCGTATCGCCTCGGGAATTGGATTCAAACCCGTCCAAAATTGATTCCATGAGCGCGATAGGTTCACATTTCACCCCACATCGACAAACTCGAGCCGATTTTACCCGTGACTCGAGACCTATCACCTACCTGTAATACTGCTTGAGCAATTCCTGGTATTCCGGTGGCAACCTCGGGTCAAGCACGGCAGATTCGGCAGCCCGACGGTACGGTTCGGCGCTCGAGCCTGCGGGCAAGGTTCGGCTGGCATCACCGGGCAATGGCAGTGCCCCAGATCGGGCGATGTTGCGTTTGGTTTCTCCAGGCAGGTACTCGAGTTTTCCAGCGCCGTTCGCGCCCGGCACCGATTGCGGTTTACCGCCGCCGGTCGTGCCTTTGCCACCGGGAACATTGCGTGATTGTCCGTTTGGATCGTTGCCTTTTTGACCTGGGCTGCCGCCAAAGTCTGAGCCGTCATCCGCTTGTCCCTGCCCACGTTGGCCTCGGTTGTCACGGTTGCTCGGTGATGGTTGCCCGCCCGATTGCTTTCCCGCTTGATTCTGGCCCGAGGCTGGCGCGTTCTGAGTGCCGGGTTGACCACCGCTCTGACCGGGATTGTCACGTTTTTGACCATTTTGGTTTTGCGATCCGCCCGGTTGAGCACCGCCGTTTTGGTTGCTGCCGCTGCCTCGGCGGGCGTTGCCGCCAGGATTGCCCGTTCCGTCGCTGCTGCCATCGGAGGCGGTCCGGTCATCGGCTTTTTTGCCATCCTGTTTGTTGGGCGCGGGCGTCGGTGCTGCCGGTGGCGTGCGCACCGCGCCACGCTCGAGCGCCTGCCCGAATTCCCGTGAGATGTCCTCGTTCGATTCCGTGGTCGGAGCGCCACCCGAATTGCTCGCGCCGGGCCGGGTCGCGCCAACGCCCGCCGTGCCACCGCTTCCGGTTGGGCTCGAGGATTGCGTTTGACCTTGTGGGGCCGGGTTGGTCACGGGATCGCCGCTCACGCCAGGATCGTTCTCGGGCAGTGTTTCGGTTGGCAAGCGACGTTCGAGGTTGGTTTCATTGCCAGCGGCGGCGAGCGAATTTGCGGAATCTCCGCGTGCCGGAATCAACCAGACCAACGAGACGATCACAGCAGCGACCAGCACCTCGAGCCAGGGAAGGTTCGGGAGTTCGGCGTTGCGTTCAATGTTTTGCGCTTGCGTTTCGAGGCGTTTTGAAAATCCGAACGCATCGACTGGTGCGATCAAAGCCGTGGCGTAAGCATCGCCATGCTGAAAGGACACGACCTCGAGCGTGCGTTGTTCATGCCATCGGAATGGTAGCCAAGCCGGATTCCAAACGAGCCCGAGAAGTGCCACCAGCAACCACCATGGGCTCGAGAGAACCCACATCAGGATCGCGGCGGGCACAAGCAGGATCAGGGCTTGACGCGCCCGCAAACTCAGGCCGTGACGCAAATGCCATTGGCGGTGCAGGTTCAAGCTTGGGTGGTTCCAACCGGCAGGTTTGATCATAGGTTTGATCATTGAGGTGCCTCTCCTCGAGTATGGTCAATAATCCGGGCGGCAACTGTGAGCAGCAACGCCAGCGCGGGCCAGATTGGAAAGGTTTCGCCCAGCAATTGCGGAATCAAAGCGAACTGAACCGGTCCGAGTTGGCCCGGAACGAACAGGCTCGAGACGATCAGGATCGGCAGCAACCACCAAACGATTGGCACGAGCCTCGAGAATCCATGAACCCCCAAGCCGAGCAAGAGTGGCACGAACGCGGCGATCAGTCCAGGAAGCCAATCGCTGCGGGCCTCGAGTGTGAACGCCCATGCCTGAGGAGCCCAGGTCAGCATCGCGTAAATGCCAATCACGATCAGGGCGGTTTTTGGTTTGGCTTCACGCAGCACTGCGCCGCAGTACATCAGCGCGGCAGTCCGGGCGAGGGTCGTGCCAATCGCCGCGAACGGATCGTTCGGAATCGATTGTGGTGCGCCCATGACCAGCAAGAACAACTCGAGCAGAATCGCACCAAAAACCAACTGCCCGGAATCATCCTCGAGAAAATCAGCCTGCCAAGAGTTGGGCTGCCAGGAATTGCGGGCTTGAGTGTTACGGATCATGAGTCCTCCGGCAAAGCCACGTAAATCGCCAGGTTCGTGCGGGCAATCACGGTTCCGTTCGGCAACAGGTCAATCAATGCCTCGAGTCCTTGCGGCAAGCGAGTCTCGAGTTTTTGAATCTTTCGGGTTGCGCCCGCCGCGAATGGTTCTTGTAATCCGAAACCAACGACGAATAAATCCTGCAACGGTTCTTTGATCGAATGCTCGATTCTCCCGGCCCGTACCCGCAACGGCACGGCTCGGGCTTTGGGTGGCAACCAATACCGCACCCGTGACCAGGCCGGTTTTTTGATCACGGTCGCATCGCTCAAATACGTCCGAGGTCCAAACGTCTCGAGGCCGTAATTCTGGAAAATCGGACGGGCACCAGGCTCGAGGCGCAACGCACCAGATTTCAGGGTCGGCACGTCCTGCACCGTCAACTCGAGGCCCCAACCACCAGAACCGATCAATGCATGTTTGACACTTTTTGCCTGTACGCTGGGCTGCCAGGCGATCATGCCGACCACTCCGAACAGCACGGCGACCACGGCGCTCGAGAGCACCACTTTGGGTTGCTGCTGTCCGAAACGCCAGGCGATCAGACAGGCCACAAACGCCCCGAGCGCCCAAAGTCCGTAACGCAATCCGGGCCAAGTGATCACGGGCGCAGCAGGCTCGAGCGCGAGGGCAATTCGTTGCAGGTTGACGCGCTTGACCAGACCATTCCCAAGAGTGCCCAGCGAACCCAGACCGAACAATCCGGGCGAAACCCGCTCGAGACCCGGCGTTCCATCTGGCGCAACAATCTGTCCGCCCGCCGCCAGCCAAGCGAGCGCAAACGGTTCCGAAATCGGATTCGCATTGGCACTCAAGCGCAACTCGCTCGAGCCGAGCCACAAGGCCGGATCGGGCGGTAAATCCGGCCCGTAAACCTCAAGTCGTTCCCGATTGGAAGGCACGCCCTCAGCACTGTTTGAAAGCACCAAGCCGGACTCGAACGGCTCGAGTACCACCTTGCTTTCACCATTCGGTCCGATCAATTTCAGCCGAACCGGTGAGGCCGCAAACAATGGCACGCGCACCTGACTCGAACGCACGCCGGGCTCATCGGCAACCTCAAGCAGAGCCCGAATCTGATTGCGCCCATTGCGCACACCCTCGCTCGTTTCAAGCTCGAGCCGGTACGCTCCCGGCGCGTGCGCCTCGAGCCGCAATTCGCTCCAGGCATTGAGGAAGAATCCACCGCCAAGTCCGAGTTGGGCGCTGGCCCCAGCGATTTTCAAATCTGGATCACCGCTGATGCTTGGGTTGGATTGGGCCATCACGCTCGAGCCGAACAGGTTCGGACCCAGCAGGCACAAGACAAAGCAGCATCGCCAAAAATGCCGGAACGCGCCCAAGGCGAACGCGAAATTGAACATGAAACGAGTGTACGCCCGCCAGTGTGAAGCGTGTCCAAAATCATTCATGAACTGTGGCAAATCGGTTACAACTGCTCGAGCTTCCTTTGAGCTTCAACGTTTGCGAAACAAATTCAGCACCACGCCCAAAACCGTCAGGCACAACCCAACCAAACCGGTCCACAAAAGCGGGTTCGTCTGCACGACCACTTCACCCAAGGCTGGAACCTCCCTGGATGGCCACAGTGCAAGCTGCGAGTTCTTTGAGAGCACATCCAACGCGGCGGGTGCATCGGGAATGCTCGAGGAGAGGTTCGGTGGTGAAGCCTGCAAGACGGGCTGACGCAAGCCATCCACAGCCAGCGGATCGTACAAGCCAACCACGGCCCAATACGCATACGCCTTGACCGGCAAATCCGTCTCGAGCACGATGTCCGCGCCCTCAGTTCTGGTCCTAACCGTTTGCGGGCAGTCCGAACCGTTGGCAGTGACGCTCGCTGGGCACTCGAGCTTGGCGAACCAACCGGTTGCGGTCAGGTGGTACTGCCAGCCTCGCCCGGCCTGCGTGCGAAAACCGCTCGAGCCAAGCGCCTCCTCGCCTCCTCGCCGTTCGGCGACAAAGACTTGAAGGTGCGGCAGTGAAAACCCGTTCGGTCCACCCTGTGAGTTCGTTAATGCCGCGAAACCAAGCCGAAAGCCAAGTTTCCCATCATTGTTGTACGCCGTGAACGTTCGCAAATCCAAACTCGAGGCTTGCGTTTGCGCCGCGATAGGTAACTGGTACGCGCCATCGCCGAGCGCATCGCCCTGCGGATCTGCGGCACTAAACAACACGGTGGTAACGGCGAGCGCAAAGGACATCAGCGACGCGAAGTATACCCAGCGAAGCCTCGGATTCGGTGAAGGAATGCACGTTCAAAAGCAGAGAAAAGAGGAAGCGCGAACAGCCCATCAGCGATCCATGCCCGCAAGGTGCAGGTTCTGGATCAAGAAGGTGCTGTTTTGTGAGTAAGAAAGATCAAAGTAAAACCTCGAGATGCACGTTTTTGATTTTGGCCCTTACTTTCATCTTTCCTCTGCCCCTGGCACTTCGGGTTTTCACCTCGAGCCGGTAGAATCCTTTCTCATGACCGCCAACAACACCAACGACAGCAATTACTCGCAAAAAATTGCCGAGATCGCTGCCTTCACCCGAGCCCACAAAGGCCCGATTTTCATTGCGGCCCACGAAGATCCAGACGGTGACGCTATCGGTTCGATCCTGGGATTGTCTCGAGCCTTGCAGCAACTCGGGCTTGATGCGTATCCGGTCGCCACCAGCCCGCGTTACCTTTCGTTCCTGCCCGAACCCGGCGAATTGATGGGGCCACAAACCGTGCTGCCCGAGAATTCCCTGGTCATGGCTTTGGACGCCAGCGAGATTCCTCGAGTCGTTGGCCTGCCGATGACCCAACCCGGCCTCGAGATCATCAACATTGACCATCACGGCACGAATTCACGCTGGGGTCGGATTGCCCTGATCGAACCGGGCAAAGCTGCAACCGCGATGATCATCAAGGACATCGTCGATGCGCTCGGCGTGAAATGGGACGCGAGGCTCGCCACGCCAGTCCTGACGGGCCTGATCACCGACACGGGCTCGTTTCGCTTTCCGAACACCACGCCGGACGTGCTCGAGATGGCGGCGGCACTGGTCGCCTACGGTGCGCCCCTGGCCGACATCAACGAATTCATTGCCACGCAACCGCGCAACGCGCTGCGCTTGCAGGCCGAGGTGCTTTCCACCATCGAGTACCCGTTCGATGGTCAAGTCGTGACCGCATTCGTCAACCAAGGCATGTTGGATCGGGTTGGCTGCTCCTGGGAAGAGGTCGAATCGCTCGTTTCGATTATCCGCACCGCCGAGGGCACGCAACTCGCAGCGCTTTTGAAAGATTACGGTGGGGAGCGCGTCAAGCTTTCTTTGCGCTCTCGAGGCAAGGTTTCGGCCCAGAACGTCGCCGTCGCCTGTGGTGGTGGCGGGCACGTCGCGGCGGCGGGAGCCACGATTCTCCTTCCGTTCGCTGAGGCACGCCTGAAGCTGCTCGGGGCGGTCGAAGCCGAATTTCAACGGGTTGGCCTCGAGACCTGAACTTGTGATTCCATGATGACGGTTCGATCCGTATAGTGGAAGCGTGCGTTTCCAACCTCGAGCCGTCCTCTTCTCGTTTCTGCTGGCCGTTGCCCTCGGAGGGCTGATCGGCTCCCATTCGAGCGCTGCGCCGAACAATCGTGTGACGATCTGGCATTACCTCGGCACTGGTCCTGGCGGAATCGTGCTGAATCAGTTGGCCAGCGAATTCAACAAAGCCCAAACCAAATACGAAAT
>JAYURE010000135.1:0-2179 GCA_043756345.1 Deinococcales bacterium
AAATTTAAGCGTCAAAGCGTTCGACACCGGTTTTAACGCCTCCGGTACGAGTGCCGCGATTGCCACGAGCAGCAAAGACGGTTACAACGAATCCTTCGATGCGGGCGCTGCCGGATGGCCGCTCGGCGCTAACATCAGCGTCACGAATGGCGTGCTCAAATTCACCGGTTGGAGCGGTCCGGCAACCTCGAGCTACATCAACCGCAGTTTCAGCGGACCGTACGTGCTGCGATACAGCCTGAACACGGATTCGCAAGACGACAACGGTAAAAGCCGGACCCTGTTTCACAGCACAAACGCCGCGAACACGTACATCCTCGAGATCGGTGGCGGCGCAACAAATACGATCAAATTGCTCAAACGGGTCGCCGGGATCGAAACAACAATCTCGACGTATATGGGGTCTTACAACATCAACTCGAGCAGACCAGTGATTGAATTGAGCGTCGGCGCGGGCAAGATCACGGTCAAAGCCAGCGGCACGAACGGCAACGTGACCCTGTTCAACAACGTTGCGGATGCAAGTTTCTCGGGCGGTAAGATCGGTTTTGAGATGCTTGGTACGCAATCGTTCGTGGATGACATCGCCTTGACGATCAATTGACCTCCGGGTAGACGCCCGAAATGCAGCGAGGCTCGAGGGTTTTTTTCTCTCGAGCCTCGAACCTTGATTCCCACTGTATGTCTCGCTTGTCGGTTCAGATTTGCAAACGAATCGCAGCAAAACCCCAACCTCGGATCGGCACGCGAACAACATCATCTCCGATCTCGAGGGTTTGCAAATCACGCTCGAGCAAATCACAAACGGTGACGCTCGAGAATCCGCGCACGCTGACCTGCACGGGTTCGCTCGAACCACTGACCTCCCAAACCCTCAGGATCAGGCCACGACCATCCAATGCGGGTTTGAGCGCCTGCGAAACGGTACGGGTTGGATCGGGCCGAATTTGCACCGCCGGGAAGTTTGCGGCCCCCTCGAGCAGCATCAATGGGTGTTGAAACTCGGCGGCCCAACGCGCCACATTCCCGATGGGCGTTCCCGCCGGATCGAACCGCAACGAATAGCGGAATCGAAAATCCCGTTCGCCACCCTGATCGTGACTGACCTCCGCCGCATTCTGATCGTTGCCGAGGCACTCAAAACACAGCGGCTCGAGGTCCGGGCGCAACAAAAACGCCTCGAGGTTGGCGACGCTGACCAAACCGTTCGGATGCGTGGTTTGCACAAAACCGTCGCTGGCGATTCGGCTTTGATCCGCGCCGGGATGAAGGTCGCCCGCCGGGGCCACCGCCAGGCGGATCAGTGCGCCCGGAGTTTGAACCAGCGCAATGGCGTCGGCCGCCCCGACCGGGAACACTTGTGTGACACGCTCAAGACGTTCGAATTGCGTTTTGTGAATCCGAACCTCGAGATCGACGTGATCGAAGGCCGGATACAACGTGACGATGGTGGTGATCTCGAGTCCTGGGGCGCTGGCGTACTGCGCAATCCGGGTCAAGACTGGACCGTGGGCCAGCACTTCGTGACCGGTCACACGCAGCGGATGCTCGCGCCCAGCCCACCAGATCGTCTCGCCAAGGTTGCGCGAGCCAACACGAAGCTCCGCGCCCGAGGCCAGATGGATCAGTGAGGACAGCCCGGAACGTTCCCGGTCAAACTCGAGTTTGAAATGCGTGTTCTCGGCACGGTATTCGCTCACCGTTCCGTTCGGAAAGGTCGGGAGCGAGTTCGAGCGGTGCAGCCCCTGAACCCCGAACGCTGCGACTTCCGGCGCGACAAACATGCGGGTCCAGGTGTTCCCCTCGAGCACCGTCTGTTGAGTCAACGGCGTCCAATCCTACGAGACGCTGTAATTGACACTGCTTGCCGGTGCATTGACGATGCCACCTCGGGCATGACCGAGCGGATTGAACAACGTCATCTGATCGTGGCTCTCAAGCGTCAAGTGGCGCAGCGCCCGAACCCGCAGCGTCTCACCGAGCATCCTCAATTCTCCGGCCCAATTGCGCCGCAAATGCTGGTTGATCCGATGCGAACGTTCGTCCATGCCGTTCCAGGCATGCTCGCCGAGCATGGCGATCACATCGTCGCCACGTTTCCGGGCCGCCTCGGTGTACTCGAGTTCTTGGGATTGCTGATCCTGATTGGGCAGGGTGGCGAACGCCAGCAGGCTTTCAT
>JAYURE010000136.1:0-5934 GCA_043756345.1 Deinococcales bacterium
AATCGGACACCCTCCCGAACGGCTGGAAGCTCGAGCCATACAGCGAATCCTTGGACATTACCCGTTACGCCCGAATCTTGGACGCCAGTTACGCCGACCTCTGGGGTCATGGCATCGCAAGCCCGGACGTGATGCAAGCAATGCTCTCGACACTCGAGCCGCAAGACACGTTTCTGGTGGTTGATGCGAACGGTCTGGATGTCGGTTGTGCTGGCATGACAAGAGGAAACCCGCAACTGATTGATGCTCCAGGTTTGATCCCAACACACCGTTCGGCCCAGAATTACCAGGCCGTGCTCGTAAGTGCGTTGGGCAAACTCGAGCCGGAATTCGAGGTGATGCTCAACTCCTGGGGCGACAGCGACGAAACCATCGCCGCCTACCTCGAGCTTGGATTTGTGGAAAGCGAACGCACTGCGATTGCTGGACGATCTGTTTAAGGTTTCGGTAAATTCGTGACAAAAACCGCCACCAGCCCAGGCAAGAAATTGTACGTGCCGTGCGCCAAAATACTGAATCCCAAACCGCGTCGAGTCGCAATCCACCACAACCACACGCCCAAAACAAGTTGTGGCAACGGCAAGTGAAACCCGCTCGAACCAATCCCGTGCGCCAACGAAAAGACGGTCGCGGCACCAATCCCGAGCAGCCAGGCAAATGGCAGGTTGGCCCGCTCGAGCGACGATATTTTTCGCGCCGAAAGCCACAATACCAACATCGGCAAGCCCCGAAAAACAAGTTCCTCCCCGAGCGGAAAGAAAACGACGATGCCCAGCAATGCCAGCCATGGACTCGAGGCGAGAAAATCCAACAGTGGAGATTGATCAGAAGAATTCTTGATCGGTTCGCTCGAGTCACTTTTTTGATTCTTCTCAACTTGCTTCGATCCCGGAACAGGTTTCAAATCCGTTTCGGGTTTCTCTGTTGGTTTCGCACCCAAACCCTCGAGTTTTAGATCGTTCGCCGCTTCGGGATCGCCGCCAGCGAGTTCAAAAATGGCGCTCGTGTTCGCTTGACTCGGCAGCAACCAAGTCTGATGCGTATAAAACAAAATTCCGCCCAGCATCGCGTTCAAGACCAAGGCCAGCAGTGCCTCGAGCATGGTTTTGCGCACCCGCACGAACGTCGTCATGGCTCGAGTGTAACCAAAGCCATCGAACCTGTCTGTGCAGGAAAACATGAAGTTGCTGTATCGAATGCTCGAACCTCAACCGACCGGCAATGGAGGCCCCAACAACTCCATGCCGTGCGCACGCCACAACGCCGGATCTTGCGGCGGCATTGCGTTCGCTTTCGTGACCTCGAGAAAGAATGCCTCCATCTGACCTGCCGGGGCGAACGTCACCAAAATCCTGCCGCGTCCCTCGCCAACAAACGCCCAAACGTGCGGCACTTTGCGTGGCGCAAAAATAGAATCGCCCGCCTGCAATCGCCTGCGTTCCTCACCGACCTCAATCAGAAACTCTCCCTCGAGCACGTAAAACCATTCGTCCTGATCGTGATGCAAATGCCGGGCTGGACCGCCCTTGCGATGAAAAACATTCTCGAGCACCAACAGGTTGGGACTGTCGTGTCCAGAAACTTTGAAGTGAATCTCACTGACTCCCAGGCCACGATGTTGCCCGAATTGATCCTGGCCCGCCGCGACGAGAAGGCTGGCTCGAGGTTGCGAGGATTCATCCATAAACGCCCCCTTTCAAAACTGGTTTGCCTGGATGGTACACCCTCGAGCGAGAATGCCGAATTGGAATCAGATTCGTGTTGTGCATGACAGCAAAAATCCCGCCTCCAACCTCGAGACGGGATTCTGATTTTTCTGAACTCAGTTGAAGTCTTGCATGACTTTCTCGAGCGCTTCCTTGCTGGGACGCAACAACTCATCCGAAAGGTGCGCTATCGGTGTGGCGTGCATGTCTTCGGTGTCCGTCAGCGTGCCTCGAGATTCGTTCAAGTAGACAATGCCGGTGACCAATTCGCCGCTGCGGTGCGCGTCGGCCAGCAGTTGCATGGCGCTTTGGCGGTTGGTTGGATCGTGGTCTTTTGAAAGCTTGCGCAATTGCACCACGTCGCCATCGTGCAATTTGACGCTCAGCACTTCGCCCGCTTCGTAATCGACGGCGATCTCGGCATATTCGGGAACGAAGGTGATGTCATGAATCGGCACCTCGTTCTCTTTGCCGTAGCTGTACGATTTGGTGCTTTCATCCGCGTTGTTGAAGGTCACGCATGGGCTGATGATGTCGAGCACCGCAATGCCGTTGAAGTTCATGGCGGCCTTCAAAAGTTCCGTGACTTGCTTGGCATCACCGGCGAAGCTGCGGGCGACGAATCCCGCACCGGCAACAATCGCTTCGGCACACAAATCCAGCGGTGGCAATTCGTTTGTGCCCGCGTATTTGAGGACTTGGCCCTCGTCGGCGGTGGCCGAGAATTGGCCTTTGGTCAGGCCGTAGACGCCGTTGTTCTCGATGATGTAGACCATCGGGACGTTGCGGCGAACCGCGTGCTTGAATTGCCCCAATCCGATGCTGCCCGTGTCACCGTCACCGGAAACGGCGAGGGCCAGTTGCTTGCGGTTGGCGAGCATCGCGCCGGTCGCCACGCTCGGCATACGACCGTGAACCGTGTTGATGCCGTGCGCCCCATTCAAGAAGTACGCTGGGGATTTGCTCGAGCAACCAATGCCGGAAAGCTTGATGACTTCGTGCGGTTTGATACCGAGTTGGTACGCGGCATCGATAATCCGCATCGAGATCGAGTCATGTCCGCAGCCTGGGCAGAGCGTGCTTGGCAGGCCCTTATAGTCGGATTTCTCGAGGCCAGCTTTGTTCAATTTCGGTTCGACAGCGGCGGTCATTTTACTTGCCTCCCTTGACGCGGGTCGCAACAAACTCGCCGCTTAATGGCAGGCCGTCGCAGTGCGGAATCGGATGGATCTTCATGGCGAGTTCCGGGAATTCCATGCGCAAAATCATCGACAGTTGCCCGTGCTGGTTCATTTCGATCACGTGAACAACATCGTGCGCCGCAATGAAATCCCGAACATCGTGCGAGATCGGCAATGCGCGAACCCGACAGTAATCAACGTTCATGCCTTGCTGCTCGAGGATGGCACGACCTTCAACAATTGCTGGATCGGTCGAACCGTAAGCGATGATGCCGACCTTGTTGCCGGTGCCGTGAATAACTGGCGCTGGCATGATCTTGCGGGCCGTTTCGTGCTTGCGATCCAATCGCTCGAGGTTGGTCATCCAGTGATCGGAGCGTTCACTGTACGTGGCGGTGTCGGTGTGACCGGTGCCACGGGTGAAGTACGCCGCACCCATCGCGTCGGTGCCTGGCAGCGTGCGAGGTCCAACGCCACTGCCGTCCTCGTCGCGGTAACGGGCGAATTGATTGCCGAGGGCTTTGACATCTTCGGCCGAGAGCACCTTGCCGCGTTGAATCGGTTCGGATGGGTAATCGAACTTCTCGCTCATCCAGAGGTTCATGCCGAGATCTAAGTCGGAAAGCACGAAGACTGGGGTTTGCAATTGATCCGCCAAGTCCAATGAACGCCAACCGAACTCGAAGCATTCCTTGACGCTGCCCGGAAGGTAGATCGGGTGCTTGGTGTCACCGTGCGACAGGAAGTACGTGCTGAGCAAATCGCCCTGCGAAACTCGAGTTGGCAAACCGGTGCTTGGACCCATGCGTTGCACGTCCCAGATCACGGCCGGAATCTCGGCGAAATAACCCAGGCCGGTGAATTCCGCCATCAAGGAAATACCGGGACCGCTTGTGCTGGTCATGGCTCGAGCGCCCGCCCAGCCCGCGCCCAACAACATGCCAATCGCGGCGAGTTCGTCCTCGGATTGCACAATCGCGAAGGTGGCTTTGCCGGTGGCTGGATCTTTGCGCAATTTTGGAAGGTATTCGGTCAGGCCATCCGCGAGGCTGGTCGCCGGGGTGATCGGATACCAGGCCACAACGCCGACTCCGCCCCAGATTCCACCCAAAGCGCCCGCCGTGTTGCCATCGACCAAAATCAAACCCTCAGTCGAATTCATACGCTCGAGACGGTACGGATCGGATTTGGTGATGTTCGCGGCGCACCAATCAAAGGCGGCCTTGGCGATGTTCAAGTTGCTGTCCACAACCTTCTGCTTACCGCCGAAGGTTTTCATCAGGTAGGCGTTGATCTCGGTCATCTCGAGACCAATCAATTGCGCCAACGCACCGACATAAACCATGTTGATCATGCGGTCACGGAATTTCGGATCGACCGCCATGTCCTTCATGATCGCGTTCGCGGGCAAAGCGTAATACGAAACATCGGTCCGATTCTGCTCGAATTTGAGGTGATCCGGGTAGAAGATCGCGCCGCCCGAAGGCAATTCCGCCAAATCCTGCTGAATCGACTTGACGTTAAACGCCACCAGAATTTCACTCTGATCCCGACGGGCCGTGAAGCCATCCTTGCTGGCACGAATGCTGTACCAGGTTGGCAAACCCTTGATGTTCGACGGGAACAAATTCTTGGCGTTGACCGGAATGCCCATGTGAAACAAGGCGTTCACAATCGTGGCATTCGCGGTTTGCGAACCCGAACCGTTGACCGTGGCGACATTGATCGTGAAATCATTGATCACCGGGCTCGAGGTGGAACTGCTGGGGCGTTCTTGAAGTTGAGTCATCCGATAAACCTCTTTCCAACGCTCGGGGAATCAAACCCGGCAACTGAATTAAACATACAGGCTCGAGTTGGCTCGAGTCACAAACGACCTATATTAGCAGCATTGGCCGGGATAAATGGGATGGTTGTCGCACCGTTTCCATGAGAGTGACAGGCCAGTCATGGGTCAGGGGTCACGGGTCACGAGAATGTGAGCTTTTGTAGGATGGTTCGGCTCGAGATTTCAGGGCGTGATGGTGAAGTCGGTGATGGTGAAGCCACCAAAACCGTCGGCCAGACCACTGGTGTTGTCAGCGAAAGACCCAGACTTCGGGAAGCCATACGTGGCATCAAACTCGAGCTTGACAGTATCGCAATCGCCAGGTGAGGTGACGCTTCGCTCGAGTTCGGCAAATCTTGATTCTGTGGTCAGGGTTTGCAGATCAGAAGGAATGTACTCAAATTGATTTGGACGTTGCGGATCAGGAATCGCTTTGGCCTGTGTGACCACACCAGCCTTGACCGTGACACGAAGCGGAGCAGTCTGGGCAAAGCCTCCAGAGGCAACGGTGTACTCGTAGGACTTGACGCCCTTATCGAGCCACAACGTTTTGTTCTGCCTTACTTGCGTCTGCAATGCCGAGAAATCCGAGCGCACGTAACCCGGTGTGCATTTGAACAACGCCACCAGATTGCAACTCGAGAGTGATCCGACCAAAACCACCATGACGCACACCGCAATGATGTTTTTCATGGCTCGAGAATAACGCGGATTTACTTACGTTCGTATGAATACGTGCCAACCTCGATGGACAGCACGGACGCTTGGGCTTTGCTGCTGCAATCCATGTGTGCCCGGTTGTCGGTCACGGTGCACAACAATTCAACCGAGGCCAGTTTGACATCCCCAACATTCAACGATCTCGAGATCAGCAGGCCCTTTTCTGTCACTGTGCCTTTGAACGTGCCTTGTGCGTCACGCCAGATGTACTCGCCAGCAGATGTTTCAATCTCGAGGTCGTTTTGATCACTGTTTGGACTGATGGCTTTCCATTTGCCAATGTACGGATCGCTCGGGGCGCAACTCGAGAGCAGGCTCGAGATGATGGTGCAGAGGATCAAGGTTCGTTTCATGGATTTCCTTTCCGACTCGAGTTGCGTTCGCTTTTGTAGGGTGGGCTGCGCCCATCGCGTTACCGGTGCATGGTGGGCGCAGCCCACCCTACGAATCTTGTGGGTGCAATCGTTTGAAGGTCGCCAAGGCCTGCGCAACCACTTGA